>JAYUXQ010000723.1:0-24636 GCA_043752905.1 Nannocystis sp.
GCCTGGCTGCGCGGCTTGAGCCGCGGCGCGATCGACTGGAGATATGCGTTGAGCTCCGGTGGTTGTATGCGGGCCAGCGGCACCGGATCACCGAGACGATCGACGAGGAAGCTGGCCAGCTCGCGCAGGTCCTGGGCGTAGGCGGCGAGCGAATTGGGTCGCAGGCCGCGCTCGACCTTGAGGTGGAGCAGGTACTCGTCGATCGCGGGATCGAGGTGCGCGAGCTCGGAGCGGCGCGCGGGTCCGGGAGACCTGTCCTTGGGGCCAGATGAACCAGTGGTTCGCGCTGCGCGTGCCATGGCGGCGATGCTCAGCGGGGCTCGTCGGTGATGCCCAGGGTCTCCTTGACGAGCTTGATGACCTGCGGGGCCTGGATCGGCTTGGTGATGTAGGCGTTGGCGCCGAGGGCGAGGGCGCGCTGGCGGTCCTCGGCGGCGCCCTCGGTGGTGATGATGATGATCGGGACGTTCATGTACGACTCGTCGGCGCGCAGGCGCTTGACGAGCTTGAGGCCGTCGAGGATCGGCATGTTGATATCGGTGATGATCAGGTCGTACTTGGTGCCGGCGAGGCGGCGCAGGGCGTCGACGCCGTCATCGGCCTCGGCGACGACCAGGCCCTTGATCCGCGACAACGCGAACACGATCATCTTGCGCATCGGCGGGCTGTCCTCGACGACGAGGGCATGCAGGCGCCGGACGGGCTCTGAGGTGTCCTGCGTCATGCGCCCACCAGGTGCTCCACGGCTTGGCGTTGCAGCGCGACGACCCTGGCGTGGGCCCGGAGCCATGCCGTCTCGATGGCGATACCCGCGTGTTCGGAGATCATAGAAAGTAAGCTGAAGTCGTTGTCGTCGAAGCCTGGCTTCTGGGCCAGGAAGGATTCGAGGCGCAGGACCGCCACGAGTCGGCGGTTGCTGACCAGTGGAAGATACATGATCGCGTTGTCGTCGGCGTATGCGGGATCGCCGCGGGTCCACGGGCGGGCTCGCTGGATCATCGCCGTCAGGGGACCTGCGGGGTCACCGTCATGGACTCCGACCTCGCCGCAGGCCTCGAGGTCGCCGCCCTCGCGGGCCAGCGGAAACAGCACCTGGCGGTCCTCGTCGAGGATGAACAGCGTGAAGGCGCCGATGCCGACGAAGTTGAGCAGGATCTCGGTGATCGTCTGCAGGACCTCGGGCAGCATGCGCGCCGCGTGGAACTGGAGGCCGGCGACGTACATCGACGCGAGGTGGTAGTTCTCGTGCTCGAGCTGCTCCAGGCGCTGCGGCAGCTCGGCGTCGGCGGTCAGGCGGATGAAGCCCGAGCCCTCCGAGACCTGCGTGGCGGCCTGCTCGCGCTCGCGGACGACCTGGCGCTCGAGCTCGGCGACGCGGGCCATCAGGCCCTCGAGCACGGACGCGGGGGTCGGCTCGGGGTGGTGGCGGTCGGGCTGGGTCTCGTGCAGCTCGCGACGCAGGCGCTCGTTCTCTGCGATCAGCTGGTGGACGAAGGTCTCGCTGCGACCGAAAAATGCTTCGAGGTCGACGTCGCTTCGGGGCCTCTGCTCGCCCTGTCCCGAGTCCTGCACGCGCATCCCGGCGAAGATAACACGCCGGGCCGTCCGCCAGGCCCGCGACCCGGCGACGCCCCGCGCACAAAAGCACGCCAGAGCCCTCGGGGCCCGGCAGGTGGGCCGAGCGCGGGCTGGTCAGGTCGTGGCCGGGCGGCGGCAGGCCGTGCCGACAGTGGCCGCGCAGGGTGCCGGCATGCGCAGGCATGCGTCGGCATGCGCCGGCATGCGTCGGCATGCGCCGGCATGTGCCGGTGCATGGCCGGCCTCAGCGCTCGCTGTTGCCGGTGCCGACGAGGCCGCGGCAACGATCGGCGAAGCGCTGGATCGCCACCGGCAGCTCCTCGAGGGCGAGCACCTGGTCGACGACCCCGGCGTCGATCGCGGAGCCGGGCATGCCGGGCATGATCGCGGTGCGCGGGTCCTCGGCGAGCACGGTGGCGCCGACGCGGCGGGCCAGCTCGGCGCCCTCGCGGCCGTCGGAGCCCATGCCGGTCAGGATGAGCGCGCAGAAGCGGGGGCCGAACGAGTCGCCGGCGGTCTTGAACAGGAGGTCGCCGGACGGGACGATGGTCGCGCCGGCGCGCGGCGGTCGGACGCGCACGCGGGCGCCTCCGGGTCCGGCGATCTCGACCTCGAGATTGGCGGCGCCGGGGGCGATGTACACGACGCCGGCGCGCAGCACCTGGGCGTCGCTGGCCTCGACGACCTGGAACGCGCAGATCTTGTCGAGCCGGGCCGCGAAGGCGCGGGTGAAGCGGGCCGGCATGTGCTGGGCGACGAGGATCGCGAGCGGCAGGGTGGCCGGCAGGGCGCACAGGAGCTGCTGGATCGCCGGGGGTCCGCCGGTCGAGGCGGCGATGCCGAGGACGCCGACCATCTGGTTGGTGGCGAGCAGGTTGGCGTCGTGGCGACCGCTCTCGTAGGCGGGCAGCTCGCCGGTGGTCCGCTCGAGGCGCTGCTCGACGAGCGCCTGGGCGCGGGCCACGAGGCGCACGACGCTGAGGCGGCGGACCATGCCGACCTTTTGCAGGAGGTCCTCCTGGATCGCGCGCAGGTCGGGGCCGATGTGGCGACCGGGCTTGGCGATGAAGTCCATCGCGCCGAGCTCGAGCGCGCGGAACACGTTGTCACGCTCGCTGTGGCTCGAGATGATGATCACCGGCAGCGGGCGCTTGGCCATCAGCAGGCGCAGGAAGGCGAAGCCGTCCATCTCCGGCATCTCGAGGTCGAGGGTGATGACGTCCGGCAGCAGATCGAAGGCCTGGCGCAGCGCCTCCTTGCCGTTCGAGGCGCGGCCGATGACCTCGACCATCGGGTCCGACTCGAGCATCGCGCTGATCGTCTGCCGGTTGTAGGCCGAGTCGTCGACGACGAGCACCCGGACCTTCTGGCCGGCGACGCGTGGCGGTGGTTCGGCGGATTCCATGACGATGGCAGGTACGATGGCAGGGACGGTGGTCAAGGCGGACGACGGTAGACCAGGTCGCCGCTGAGCTGCACGAGATCGAAGCGGGTCGTGACGTTGAGGAGGCTCTCGGAGTGCCCGAGCAGCAGGAAGCCGCCGGGGACCAGGGCGTCGTGGAAGCCCTCAATGATGCGATGGCGCGCCTGGCTGGATAAATACATCAGGACGTTGCGGCAAAAAATCACGTCGTGGCGGCCGAGCGCGGCGTACCGTGCGACGTCCATCAGGTTGAGGTGCACGAAGCTGCACATGCGACGCACATCGGGCAGGACGCGCCACAGTCCCGCACCCGCCGGCTCGAAGCGGCGCTCGCGGAGATCGTCGGAGGTGGTACGAAAGCTGGCCTGGCCGTAGACGGCCTGCTGCGCGGTCGCCAGGACCTTGCGGCTGATGTCGCTGCCGACGACCTGACCCGAACTCGGGCCGGTCTCGGTCAGCAGCATTGCGATCGTGTACGCCTCCTCGCCCGTCGAGCAGCCGGCGCTCCACACCGAGGGACCGGAGCCACTCCCGTCGCGGCGCGGGCCGGCCGCGCGCAGCTGCGGGAGGATCTCCCGGGTGAAGGCGTCGAGCTGGAACTGTTCGCGAAAGAAGTAGGTCTCGTGGGTCGTGATGCGCTCGACGCACTCCTCGAGCTCGGCGGGGCCCTCGAGGTCGTAGTTGAGGTGATGCACGTACTCGAGGAAGCTGCCGAGCTCGAGCACGTCGAGGCGCGGGCCGAGGCGGCGCTCGAACAGGAAGCCCGCGTCGGCGCCGAGGCTGACGCCGCAGTGCTCGAGGATCAACTCCTGCAACAGCCGCGTCTCGTCGGCGGTGATCCGCACGCGCACGCCGCCGATCGAGCTGGGATCGGGGCGACTCACGAAGGGGTCTCCGCCCCGCTCGCGGCGGCCAGGCCCTCGAGGCGGGCGACCGCGCTGGCGACCACCTGGCGCACCAGCGGGTCGGTCTCCTGGCGCTGGACCCGGCGCAGGGGCTCCAGGGCGGTCAGGTCGCCGCGCTCGGCGAGCACCTCGGCGGCGGCCCAGCGCACGTCCCAGCGGTCGTGCGCGAGCAGGCCGAGCACGGCCGCGGTGGCGCGGTGGGCCGGGAAGCGGACCAGGCCGCGCGCGGCCGCCTTGGCGACCTCGTGGTCGGAAGATCCGCACAGGCTCATCAGCAGGGTGAGGTCGAGGTCGCCGCCAGCGCGACCAAGGCCGGCGATCGCGGGGATGATGACGATCGCGGCGCTGTCCGCGAGCACGATCTCTCGCAGGCGCGCGAGGCCGACGGGGTTGTCGAGGCTGACGAGCGCCTGTACGGCGGCGGCGCGGACCTGGGCGCTGTCATCGGTGGTGACGGCGAGCAGGGCCTGACAGGCCGAGGCGGCGCCGAGCTTGCCGAGGCTGCGGCAGGCCGAGGCGCGCACGCCCGGGTCGGCGTCGCCGAGCGCCATGGTCAGCGCCGTGACCCCCTCGTGTTCACCGACGATCTGGCCGAGAGCACGGGCCGCGGCGACACGCACCAGCGGGTCCGGGGCGCCGAGCATGGCGACCAGCGGCGGGACGAACAGCGGGTCGCCGCCGCGGCCGAGCGCACCGACGACCCGACAGAGATTACACGCGGCGGTGCCGGTCGCCGCCCCGGCGCCGCGCAGCAGCGCCTGCACGCCGGGGGTGCCGGGTCCGTGGCGATCGACGAGGGCGACCAGGGCGGCCGCGGCCGCTTCACCGAGCGGGTCGGGGGCGGCCAGCGCGGCGGCCAGCGGGCCGAGGCTCGCCGCATCGCCGACGCGACCGAGCGCGCCCGCGGCGACGCCCGCGGTGGCCGGATCGCGGTGGCCGAGGCCGCTGACCAGCAGGGCGATCAGGCCCGACCCGGCGCCGGGCCCAATGGCGCCGATCAGCGCGTAGAGGTCGCCGAGGCGGTTGGGCGGCACGCTGGCGGCCAGCTGCTCGAGCGCAGGTCCGGCCTGCGCGGCGAGGCCGGCGACGAAGCCCTCCGCCCGCTCGCGCACGATCGGATCCGACATGACCGAGAGGACATGTCGCAAGGCACCTGTATCTCGGGTCATGCGACATAGCTCGATCGCGGCGATGCGCACGTCGGTCTGGCGATGCCCGATCAGGTCGCGCAGGCGGTCGCGCACGGAGTCGTCGATGCTGCCGGCGACCGCCGCGGCGATGGCGTCGGGGCGGCCCTGTTCGGCGAGCGCGGCGTCGAGGGTGACGAGGGCGACGGCCGCGGCCGCGCGCACGCCGGCCATGCTGTCGCGCAGGAGGGCGACGAGCAGGTCGAGCGCCTCGGAGGTGGCGCTGTGGCCGAGCAGCGAGGTCGCGGCGCGCCGCGTGACGTCGTTCTCGACCAGCGGGATCAGCTCCTCGACGGGCAGCGCGGCGCCGATCGTGCGCAGGGCATCGAGGGCGAACAGCTGCAACATCTCCGAGCTGCCGCCGAGGACCTCGCGCAAGGCGTTCTCGGCCGTGGGCCCGCCGATCGCGCCCAGGGCGGCCGCCGCCGAGGCGCGCACGTTGTCGTCGCGGGTCTCGCGAAGCACGCCTAGGAGCAGCGGGACGTGCTCCGCGCCGCCGATGTCGGCGAGCAGGTCGACGTACATCCTGGCCCCGCGATCGCCGGAGGTCAGGCGACGCAGGGCGCCGTCGAGGCCGCGGGTGCCGAGGTACACGAGCATCTCGTGGCAGGTCGATCGCGCCGGCACGGACTCCGCGGTGAGGCCGTCGAGCAGGCGCTCGAGCAGGGCCTCGAACACCGCCGGCGGCGGGGCACGCCGGCCGATCGCGGCCTGGAGATCCTTGACGGCCTGCTTGCGCTCGCGCCAGCTCTCGTCGGAGAAGCGGGCGAGCAATTGCTCGAGGTCGGGCGGGAGAGCGGTCACGTCCACGCGCCTGCTTCCTCGCCCCGGCCGCGCACCAGCGCGTCAAAGGCGGCGTCGATCGGGTCGGGTTCACTCGGCGTCACGCCGACGACCTCATGATACTGGCCGCGCGCCTCGGCGAGCTCCGACGCGAGCGCGTCGCGGGCCTGCTCGGGCGTGTCGGCGTCGGCGAGGCGGTCGCCGCTGTGCAATACGGCGTCGGCGACGAGCAAGCTGGCCAGCCGCGGTAATCCATCGCTGCCGGCGATCGCCTGGAGTCCGCTGAGCAGCGCCTCGGCCTCGAGCATGCCGTCGGGGCCCGCGGCGGCGCCGGCGAGCAGGCGCCACAGCTTCTCCGCCAGTCGCGTGCCGAGCTGGTGGACCTCGACGTAGTCGTCAGCGCCGTAGAGCTGCTGCGGTGGCCGCTTGTAGCTGCCACGGCGAAACACGGAGGTGATCAGGACGAGCGCCTTGACGGCCGTGCTGCCGCCTGTCTTGGCGAGCGCGGCGAGCTGGTGCACGGGCGGGCCGGGCAGGCCGACGTCGAGCACGAGGGCGTCCCAGGTCTGGAGCTGCAGCGCGCGCGCGACGGCGTCGCCGGTGAGCATGACCTCGACTTGCAGACCCTGCGCCGCGAGCACCTGCTGGATCGCGCGGGCGAGGACGGGACGCTCGTGGGCGACGAGCACCCGATGGGCCGATGAAATGCCGGTCGCGCCGGTCGTGCCTGTCGTTGCTGTCGTGCTCATGCCGCTCATGTCCGAGCTCCCGCGCCGCGCAGCAGCACGTCGAGGTTGATGACGAACACCATCTCCGCGACCTCCGACTTGTCCCGTGTGATCCGGCTGACGCCGCTAAACACGTTCTCGGCGCCGCGCTCGCCGTCGGGGCGCAACATCGAGGGTGCGGGCCGGAGGCTGCTCGCCGCGACGCGCAGCTCGCCGAGCACGCGGTCGATCTTGAGCCCGGCGATCCGGCCGGCGACGCTGACGATGATCAGCTTGTTGAGGTGCTCGATCGAGGCGTCGATCGGGGTCTCGAAGCGGCGCCGCAGGTCCACCACCGGGATCACGACGCCGCGCAGCTGGATGACGCCCTCGACGATCGCCGGCGCGAAGGGGACCGGCCGCACGACCAAGGTGCGGGCCTGGATGACCTCCTTGATGCGCATGATCTCGATGCCGTACAGGCCGGCGCCGACGTAGAAGCCGGCCAGCTTGAGGTCGTCCTCGAGGCCCGCGGCCCTGCCCTCGCGGTCGAGCTCGCTCATCCCCTGCCCTCCTCGCCGGGGCCGACGCGCACGAAGTCCTTGGGGTCGAGCAGGGTCACCAGGTTGAGGATGATGACGATCTCCTCGGGCTCCTCGCCGGCCTTCATCTCGGCGCCGCCGAGGCCCTTGCCCGGGCCGGCGACGCCCTTGCGGCGACCGAGGCCGCGGATGTACTCGGCGCGCGTGCCGGTGATGCCGCCGGGGCGCTCCTCGATCTTGTCGGGCGGAATGCGGATGACGTCGATGACGGCGTCGACGACCAGGCCGTAGGGCTCGTCGTTGAGGTGGACGATCAGGACGCGGGCGGCCCGGCCGCGCTCCATCGGGCGCAGGCGCAGGCGCTTGGCCAGATCGACGACCGGCATGATGCGGCCGCGGACGTTGCCGATGCCGACCAGGAAGTCTGCCGTGCGCGGCACGTGGGTGGTGCCAAAGACCTTGCTGATCTCCTCGATCTCGTGGATCGGGAGGCCGTAGATCTCGCCGCTGACGCGGAAGCTGACGTACTGCTGGAGGTCCTGCGGGACGTCGCGCTTGTAGCCGTGCTCGTAGTCCTCGTCCGTGGCGATCGCCTCGCCGCTGCGCAGCAGCGCCTGCCACAGGTCCTCGCGCTCAACGGACATTGCCCACCCCGATCGAGATCGCGGCGTCGGCCTGGCGCACGCCCTCATCGACGAGGCGGCCGACGTCGAGCAGGAGCACGGTGCGGTTGGCCCCGAGCTCGGTCGCGCCGGCGATGCCGGGGACGTTGCGCACGGCGCTGCCGAGCGGCTTGATGACGACGTCTTGCTGGCCGAGCAGCTCGTCGACGACGAGGCCGACGCGGTGCTGGGCGAGGCCGATGACAACGACGTAGACGCGGTGCGGGTCGCGGTACGAGCGGTTGAGCGGCTTGAGGGCGAACAGGCGCGACAGGTGCAGCAGCGGCAGGGTCTTCTTGTTGAGGATGATGACCTCGTGCCCCTCGATCGTGCTGATCTCGCGGGTCTCGACCATGATCGACTCGAGCACCGAGTTGAGCGGAATGCAAAAGGTGTGGCCGGCGCTCTGGATCACGAGCGCCTGAATGATCGCGAGCGTGACCGGCAGCGTGATCGAGAACTTGGTGCCCTTGCCGACCTCGGTGGTGACGTCGATCATGCCGCTGAGCTTGGCGATGTTGGTCTTGGCGACGTCCATGCCGACGCCGCGCCCGCTGACCTCGGTCGCGTGTTCGCGGATCGAGAAGCCGGGGGCGAAGATCAGGTTGATGGCCTCGGACGGCGCCATCGACACCGCCTCCTCGGGGGTCACCAGGCCGCGCCGCACGCCCATGTCGCGGATCAGGATCCAGTCGATGCCGCCGCCGTCGTCCTCGACCTCGATGACGACGCGGTTGCCCTTCTGGAACGCGCGCAGCTCGATGCGGCCTGCGGGCTGCTTGCCGAGGCGCGCGCGCTCGGGCGCGGCCTCGATGCCGTGATCGATGCAGTTGCGGATCATGTGCATCAGCGGGTCGCTGAGCTCCTCGACGATCAGCTTGTCGAGCACGGTCTCGGCGCCGGAGATTACGAGGCGGATGTCCTTGTCGAGGTCGCGGCTGAGCTTGCGGACGACCCGCGCGAGCTTGTCGAAGACCTGGCCGATCGGGACCATGCGAACGTCGAGGATGCCCTGCTGCAGCAGCGCCAGCTTGCGCGTCATGTCGCGGATCTGGACCTGAAGCTCGCGCGAGACGTCGGCCGAGCGGTCGAGCTGGCGCAGGTGCTCGAGCACGCCGGCGAGGTTGTTCTGCACGAGGCCGAGCTCGCCGACGAGGTTCATCAGCAGGTCGAGCCGGCGCAGGTCGACGCGCACCGTCTGACTCAGGCTGCGCAGGCTGGTCTCGGAGACGCCCGCGCCCTCGGGCTGCATGTCGTCGGCGAGCAGCGAGGGCGGCGGCTCGCGGCGCGACGGGGCCGGCGTCGGCGTCGCGCTGCGTTGCGGGGCTGGTGTCGGCGCGGGCGTCGGCGTCGCGCTGCGCTGCGGGGGCGCGTGCGAGGCGTGCGGGGCATGCGAGGCGTGCGAAGCGGGGACCGGCGCGGGCGTGGGGGCCTGCTGGGATGGCCGCTGCGGGGCCGGCGTGGGCGCGTTGGGGGCGTCGGCCGGCGCGAGACGATGCACGGAGACGTCGCTGACGGCGAGCGCAGCGGACAATTCGGCGAGGCTGCTCTTGCTACCGAGGAGGATGTCGAGCTCGATCGAGTCGTCGGACGATCCATCGGCGCTGGGGAGGTAGGTGATGACCTCCCCGTAGACCTTCATCTTGTCCTTGAGCTGCTCGATGCCGACGTCGATCGCCAGGATGTCGAACTTGGCGTGGACGCGGAACAGGCCGCGACCGGAGCGGATGTTCTCGCGGAGGCGGTGCTCCTCGTACTCGGTGAGCACGCTGAGGATCGCCTCGCCGACCCACTCGAGGTTGTCCTGCGGGAGCTCCTGCGCCTCCTGCTCGGTCAACGCGCGCAGGCGGGCGAGGATCGGCTCGATGTCGGGGTCGGCCTCGTCGGGGTCGTCACGCGGGGTCAGCAGGCGACCGAACACCTCGATCGCCTCGAAGAGCACGTCGAGCACGGCGCGTGACAGCGGGAGCTTGCCGAGGCGCAGGCTGTCGAGGATGCTCTCCAGGGTGTGGCTGAGGCCGCCGATCGCCGTCGCGCCGAACAGGCCGGCGAGGCCCTTGAGGCTGTGGATCGCGCGGAAGGCCGCGTTGAGCAGGTCGGGGTCGGTCGAGCCGCTGCGCGACTGGGCCTCGAGCTCGAGTAGCGTGCGCGAGAAGGTCTCGATGACCTCCTGCGCCTCGGCGATGAACTCGGAGGCGTTCTGATCGACCGCGCTCAACCATCCCCTCCCGGACCACGCACGGGCCGGCGCGCGGGGTCCGGCGCGGCCTTCGTGCGAGCCGCCTCGACAGCGGCGGCGACGGTGGCCAGCAGCGCCTCGCGCGTGAAGGGCTTGCTCAGCACGACGGAGGCGCCGAGCTTCATCGCGCGCTCGACGTCCCGCTCGCGGTCGTTGGTGGTGATCACGACGATCGGCGTGTGGCTGTGCCGCGGGTGCTGGCGGATCGCGTGGATGAGCTCGAGGCCGTTGATGTCCGGCATGTTGATGTCGGTGATGACGAGCTCGAAGTCGGCGCGTGGCACCAGGCGCAGCGCGTCGATGCCATCCTTGACGTCCTCGACCACGTACTCGCCCGCGGCCTCGAGCACGGATCCCACGAAGGTTCGCATCGCGGGAGAGTCCTCGACGAGCAGTACCCGGATCGGCATCGCCTCGCAGTATACGCCAGGACGCACGCCGGCCAGCGCGCGAGGCCGGCGAGACGCCGCGTCGGAGCGGCTGCGTACGATCCGGCGGGCTCCGAGGATCGAAGCTGTGGGCGTGATCACCGCCTGCGTGCTGCGCGAGCGAGAACGCCCTGCGGTCCGTCCGGCCGAGGACAGACGCGCGGGCTAGCGGGTGCCGGGGCGCAGGCGCTTGGCCAGCGCCTCGGCGACGCCGTTGACGAAGGGCGCGCTGCGATCGCTGCCGTAGCGCGAGGCCAGGCGCACGGCCTCGGCGACGATCACGGCGCGTGGTGTGTCGGACAGGTCGGTCATCTCGACGGCGACCAGGCGCAGCAGGTTGCGGTCGACGCGGTCCATCCGCGCGAGCCGCCACGAGCGAGAAGTCGCCTCGATCGCGGCGTCGATCTCGGCCGCGCGCGCGAGCGCCGGGGTCAACAGGCGGCGCGCGAAGGCGACGACCTCCGCATCCTTGAGCCAGCCACGCAGCTCGGCGCCGTCGTCCCCGGCCTCCGAGGGCGCGTGCCGCCAAAAGATCTCCAGCGCGTCGAGCCGCTCGGGCGCCTTGTAGGACTCGAGGTGGCACAGCGCGAGCAGGGCCAGCTCGCGGCCCTGCGCACGGCCGGCATGGGCAGGTTGACTGGACGGACCCGATGGACCGCGGGTGCGCGCGGGCTTGTCCGGCCTGTCCGGCCTATCCGGCCTGTCCGGCCTGTCCAAGTTACCCGGTTTGTCGTCGTCACCCGCCTGCATCGGCCTCCCCTGCCTCGCCGGTGGCCTCCGCCGTGGCCGCGAGGGCCCGGAACAGCCGCACCTGCTCGATGGCGGCCAGGGCAGCCTCGCCGCCCTTGTTGCCGGCCTTGGCGCCAGCGCGGTGGATCGCCTGCTCGAGGGTGTCGGTGGTCAGCACGCCGAACGCGATCGGGACCTCGAAGGCGAGCGCGAGCTGGCCGATCGCGCGGGTGACCTCCGCGGCGATGAGGTCGAAGTGGATCGTGTCACCCTTGATCAGGCAGCCGAGCGTGATGACGGCGTCGACGCTGCGCGAGCCGAGCACCTGGGTGACGGCGCTGGGGATCTCGAAGGCCCCCGGCACGCGCACGATCACGACGTCCTCCGCCCGCGCGCCGGAGCGCACGAGCGTGTCCATCGCGCCGTCGAGCAGGCGGTCGGTGATGAAATTATTGAAGCGACTGACGACGATCGCGAAGCGAAGCCCGGTCGCGTCCAGCGTCCCCTCGATGATCTGCGCTCTCGCCAGCGTGTCCGCCATGGCGGGCGGATTACCCTGTCCCGGCGCTTTCTTCAAGCGTCCGGAGCAGCGCCCCGAGACAGGGGGGCCCGACTACAGCGTGCCCTTGACGACCTGGCTCGACTTGTCGGCGGCGGCGACCTTCTTGGTCGTGCTCTTGCCGTCCGGATACTTCCACTTCACGGTGTGGGTGCCCGGGGCGACCATCACGGTGACGGGCGTCGGCTTGGCCTGCTTCTGGCCGTCGACCCACACGGTCGCGGGCGGGAGGCCGGGGCCGGAGCCGATCTTGATCTCCGCGGTCTTGGCCTTCGCCTTGGGCTGCGGCTTCGGCTTCGGCTTCGTCGTCTTGTCGGCCGGCTTGACCTCCGGGGTCGGCGTCGGCGTGACGGTCGGGTCCGGTGTGGTCGGTGTGGTCGGTGTGGTCGGTGTGGTCGGTGTGGTGCCGGCCTTGCTGCGGATCAGCACGACCTTGGCGCTGTCGTTGGGGCCGCCCGAGAACGACAGCGGGATCTCCGTGGTGTCGAAGCCGGCGGCCTCGGCGATCAACTTGTACTGGGCGCCGGGCTTGCGCGAGACCTTGAAGCTGTCGCCGCCCTTGCCGACGACGACCGGCGGGCTCTGGTCCTCGACCAGCTTGACGACGGCCTCGGCCGGCTCGGTGGCGACGGTGACGGTGACATCGCGGACGCGCAGCGTGACCGGCAAGTTGATCGGCTGGCCCGCCGCAACGGAGACCTCCTGCTCGGACGGCAGGTAAGCGTCGCCGTAGCTGACTACGAGCTTGTGCGAACCGATCGCGAGGTTGCTGATCAGGCGCGGCGAACCACTGCCGGGCACTTCGGTGCCGTCGACCAGGATCTTGGCGTCGCCGGGCGAGACCTCGATCTGCAGGCTGCCTACGGTGGCGGCCGCAGGCGTGTCGCCCGCGGTGCTGCTTGCGATCGTGTCGCCCGCGGGCTTGTCGTCGCCGCCGCTAAAGGCCCACACAGCGATGATCAGCAGCAGCACACCGGCCGCGATCCCGCCGATGAGCTTGATGTTCGGCTTGCGCGCGCCGGTCTCGGTGTCCTCGACATCGACGAGTTCGGCTGGCGGCTGGGTCTGCTGGCCGATCCGCCGCGGTCCGGACATGGCCGGTCCGGACTGGCTCGAGCCCGGGGCCTGCGGCGGGGGCAGCGGGGCGAACGTCGGCGCCGACGGCATCCTCGCCTGGGCTTGCGCCTGCGCGGCATGTACCGCAGCCTGGGCCTGCGCGGCGGCCATCAGCGGCTGGAGGATGACAGCGGCGGCGTTGGGCGGCAGTTGGACGGTCGCCGGGCCCTCGTCGTCGTCGTCGGCCTCGATCTGACCGGTCGTGGGCACCTGCGGGGCGATGCTGCCGGCTTCCTCGGGCTTGACCTTGCTGCGCGCGACACCGGGGACCGAGGCCGACGACGACGACCCGCCGCCGATCGGAGCGCCGACCTCGTCGAACAGCTTGGTCTCGAGCTCGTCGTCGTCCCACTCGAGGCCCTCGCTGGCCGAGGCGGCGACGCGGTTGGCCGGGGCGGCCTTGGGCATCGCGGCGGGCGCGGGCTTGGGGACAGCGGCCGGGGGCGGCGCGCCGCCGGGGACGATCGTCTGCTTGAGCGGATCGACGGGGCGCGGCATGCCATGCAGTCCGGGCTGCGCCGCGACGATCGGCATCGAGCCGGTCACGCCGCCGGGCTTGTTGAGGGTCGTCGGGCGGCTGCTCGGCGACATCAACATCGTCTTGCTGCGCTTGCGCGCCGCGGCGAGTTGCTCCTCGGTGGGCTCAAGCGGGTCGGCGGCTTGCGGGGGTCGGGCCGCAGGCGCGGCCTTGGGGCCGGGCGATCCGGGCGGCGGCTTCGAGGCGACGATCGGCGGGCGGGGTTGCGCGGTCGGCCCGGTGGGCACGTTGGGTGGCGGGGCCTTGGGCGAGGGCACGCTGGACAGCGTCGGCTTGCGGCCCGCGGCGGCGCCGGGAGGTGCGGGCCGCGGGGGACCGCCGGGCTTGCCGGAGCTCTTGTCCTTTTCCAGCTCGATCTCGCGGGCGTATTGCTTGCGCATCCACGCCGCGAGGTCCTTGCGGCTGTAGAACATGCCGTGCTGGAACATGAAGGCCTGGAGCTCGTCGTGGAGCTCCATCGCCGTCTGGTACCTGGTCTCGGGCTCACCCGAGAGCGCCTTCATCAGGATCGCCTCGAGGTCCTTGGGGATCTCGGGGTTCTTGCTGCTCGGGGCGGGCACGTCGACGGTGCGCACCATCTCGAGGGTGGCGAAGTCAGTGTCGCCCTGGAACAAGCGCTGGCCGACCAGCGTCTCGTAGAGGACGACGCCGAGGGAGAATACGTCGCTGCGGCGGTCGAGCGGCATGCCGCGGACCTGCTCCGGGGACATGTAGCCGAACTTACCCTTGAGGATGCCGGCCTGGGTCCGCGACACGCGACCGGCGGCCTTGGCGACGCCGAAGTCGATCAGCTTGACCTCGCCCTCGTACGAGACGAGGACGTTGGGCGGGCTGACATCGCGGTGGACGATGTTGAGGTGGCGGCCGTGCTTGTCGCGCTTGTTGTGCGCGTAGTCGAGGCCCTCGGAGACCTTCATGACGACGAAGCAAGCCTGGGCGATCGGCATCGGCCGGCCCTGCTGCTGGCACCGCGTGAAGATGTTGCGCAGGTCCTTGCCGGCGACGTACTCGAGGGCGATGTAGAAGCTGTCGCCTTGCTGACCCAGATTGTAGATCTGGGCGATGTTCCCGTGGTTGAGCTGGCCGGCGATCTTGGCCTCGTCCTTGAACATCGTGATGAACTCGTCATCCTCCGCGATGTGGGGCAAGATCCGCTTGACGGCCACGATGCGCTCGAAGCCCTCGACGCCGTGCTCGGTGGCCTTGTACACCTCAGCCATGCCACCCACGCTGATGCGCTCGATCAGCTTGTAAGGGCCGAATTGGGTGATCTGATTCAACAGGAACTCCGACCCGTCCGCACGTGGCGCAGGGCTGCCTCATGTGAGCCCGAAGCCCGGCAAAAGTCAATGTCCACGTCGCTCCTGGGGGCCCTGGGCGAGGACTGGCGGCGAGACCCCGGGCGGCGCGGGTGGCCCGGTCGCCGTGGATTTCTCGGCCACGTGCGCGGGGTCAGGTCCGGACGCCTGCGCGGCCCCGGACGACGCCCGGGCCCAGCCATGTCGCGCCGTGCCTGCCTCGATCGAGCCCAATCGAGCCCGATCGGGGCCGGTCGACGCTCCGTCCGGGTCGGGTCGGGAGCCGGTCGCTCGCAGCTTTTTTGCGAGAGGGCGCAACGATCTCGGGGCGAGCGCCGATGCTAAGGTGAGAGAGCGAGGCGCCCATGCGAGACCGGCACGACGACCCCAGCGCACAAGATCCCCTGCCCGGCCTGAGCGGCGTGGGCCGCTCGACGCCAGCGACCGGCGCCCCGGAGGTCGACGCGGCCGCCGATATCGGAGAGACCAGCGCGGCCTCCGAGGTCGGCGCGGCCACCGGGGTCGGGGCCGCCGGATCGACGACCGAGGTGGGCGCGGTCGGAGCGGTGGCCGCCGATCCGATCGCGTCCATCAGCGATGCCCTCGCCGCTGGCGCGATCGACGCTGACACCGCACGCAGTCAGCTCATCGACGCGGTGGTCGCCTCCCAGATGCCGCCCGGAGCCGACCCCGCCGTGTGGCAGGCGATCCGCGCGGAGGTCGAGGCGCTGGTCGCCGGCGATCCCACCATCGCCGACCTGCTGCGGGTCTGAGCCCGGCCGGGCTCAGGCGACCTGACCCCGGGGACAGGACCTCCGGGACTGCCCCATCGCCGCGACGCTCGACCTGTCCCTTCGACCAGGTGACGCCGCCTCCGCTCGACGCCTGATCACGAGAGCAGGCTGCGGACTTGTGGCGACACGAAGTGCGCCTCGGTGTCGAAGCGCGAGCGCAGGGCCTCGGAGATGACCTGCAGGCGCTCGACCGCCTTGAGCCGCCTGTCCATGATGATGCGCCACTCGCCACGGACCTTGCACAGGCCGCCGCTGCCCTGGCTGAGGCCGGTCATCGCGTCGTAGCAGACGCGCACGCCGAGCTGTGTCGCCAGCTGCTCGAGCTCCTGCAGCTGCTTTTGTACGTCCCCACTCGCCATCCCTGCCCTCGCGGCCGAGGCTGCCGTAAAGCCCGCCTATGCGCCAGTGTTTTCAGGATCCCTTGCGCTGGGCGGAGCGCCGGGGGAGGAGATCCGGATCGGCCTCGAAGGCTCTTTCCAGGGCCTCGAGGGCGACGGTCGCCGCGCTGTTCGGGACGGAGATCCGCGGGGTCTCGAGCGTGACGGTGACGATCTGATCGCCGGGCCGGGCCGCCTCGCCGGGGACGCCCTTGCCGCGCAGGCGCAGCTTGGTGCCGGTGGCGATGCCGGCCGGTAGGTCGACGATCGCAGTGCCGGTCAACGTCGGCACGGGGATCCGTCCGCCGCGCGCGGCCTCGACGACGCTGACGTGCAACTCGCCGACGATGTCGACGCCGTCGCGGCGCAGCCACGGGTGCGGCTTGACGTTGACGGTCACGCGCAGGTGGCCGAGCGATCCGCCGTACTGACCCGGCTCGCCCTGGCCCTCGACGACGCGCTCGGTGCCCGATTCGGTGCCCGGCGGCAGCTTGACGTGGAAGCTGCGCTTTTCGCGACGCGAGCCGCGACCGCTGCACGCGTTGCACGGATCTTGCTGGATCATGCCGACGCCGCCGCAGCGACCGCAGGCGGTGTAGCGGCGCAAAAAGCCCTCACCCTTGAGCTCGCCGCGGCCCTGGCACAGCGGGCAGGTGATCGCCGGGCGACCGCCAGGTCGCGTGCCGGCGCCGTCGCAAGTGCTGCAGGTGCCGGGCGCCTCGAAGGTGATCTCGTGGTCGCCGCCGAGGACGGCCTGCGCGAGCTCGACGGTGAGGGTGTAGCGGATGTCGCGACCGCGACGACGCTCGCGGCGCTGGCGGCCGAAGACGTCGCCGACGACCGCGGCGAGCAGGTCCTTGGCGGTCTGGAGGCTGACGCCCTGCCCCTGCGCATTGATAAATACGTCCGGCAGCAGGCGCTGAGTGTCGTAGCGGCTGCGCTGGGCCGGATCGGAGAGCACGGCGTAGGCGCTGGAGATCGCGCGGAAGCGGGCCTCGGCGTCGGGTTGGTCGGGGTGGCGATCCGGGTGGGTGGCGAGGGCGAGGCGGCGGTAGGCGGCCTTGATCTCCTCGGCTGTCGCGCTGTGCGGCACGCCGAGGACGGCGTAGTGGTCCTGATAACTCATGCGCTGCGGGTCCCCTGGGGTTGGTCCTCGTGGGCCTCGTCGTGGGTCGAGGACTCGAGCATCGCGGCGTAGATGTGACGCGACGAGCGCTCGAGTGCCAGGAACGCCGGCTGCAACGCGGCCGGTTCGGCGTGGCCTCCGAGCACGCCGCGCAGGTCCGCGAGATCCCGTGAGACCTCGGCGCGGGCGGCCGCAGGCATGCCCTCGGCGTAGCCGGCGAGCGCCCGCTCGCACGCGTAGGCGAGCGTCTCGGCGCGGTTGCGCAGCTCGACCTGGGCCCGGCGCGCGAGGTCCTGCTGGCGGGCGGCCGCGGCCTGCGACGCGAGCGCCTCGACCTCGGCGCGGGTGAGACCCGAGGTCGGCTCGGCGACGACGGAGGCCTCCTTGCCGCTGAGCAGCTCGCGCGCCGAGACGCGGAGGATCGCGTCGGCGTCGAGCTCGAAGCGGACCTGGATCTGCGGGGCGCCGCGCGGCGCCGGCGGGATGTCGGTCAGCTGGAGGCGGGCCAGGCTGCGGTTGTCCTCGGCCATCTCGCGCAGGCCCTGCAGCACGTGTACGTGCACGATCGACTGATTATCGACGCTGGTGCTGAAGGTCTCGGCGCGGCGGGTCGGGATCGGCGTGTTGCGCGGGATGAGCACCGAGAACACGCCGCCCTGGGTCTCGACGCCGATGCTCAGCGGCACGACGTCGAGCAACACGAGGTCCGCGAGCTGGCCGGCGAGCACGGCCCCCTGGATCGCGGCCCCCATGGCGACGACCTCGTCGGGGTTCTGCGCGGCGCTCGGCGGGCGCCCGAAGAACTCGGCGACGGCCTCGACGACCGCGGGCATGCGGGTCTGGCCGCCGACCAGCAGGACCTCCTCGATCTGATCGCGGCGCAGGCCCGCGTCGGCGAGCACGCGCCGGCACGGCTCCAGCGTGCGCTCGATCAGCGGCCGCGCGAGGCGCTCGAGCTCGCGGCGCGACAGCGTGGCGGCGAGGTGCAGCGGGTGACCGTTGGCGGCGGTGAGGAACGGTAAGTTGACCTCGGTCGAGAGCTGCCAGCTCAGCTCGTGCTTGGCCTTTTGCGCCGCGTCGCGCAGGCGCGCGAGGGTCATGGGATCACGCCGCAGGTCGATGCCGTGCTGGCGCTGAAACTCGCCCGCCAGGGCATCCACCACGGCGCTGTCGAGGTCCTCGCCGCCGAGCTGCGAGTCGCCGGCGGTGGCCAGCACCTCGAACGCGCCGCTGCGCAGCTCGAGCACGGAGATGTCGAAGGTGCCGCCGCCGAGGTCGTAGACGGCGACGATCTTCGGGGTCCGGTCCCCGCGGTCGTGCAGGCCGTACGCGAGGGCCGCCGCGGTCGGCTCGCTGAGGATCCGCTCGACGTGCAGCCCGGCGATCACACCGGCGTCGCGGGTCGCCTGCCGCTGGGCATCGTCGAAGTAGGCCGGCACCGTGACGATCGCGCGGGTGACCGGCTCGCCGAGAGCGTCGGTGGCCGCGTCGCGCAGGTACGCGAGCACCTGCGCCGAGACCTCGCTCGGCGAGCGACGCCGGCCATCGACCTCGACCCAGGCATCACCATTGTCGGCGGCGACCAGCGCGTACGGCAGCAGGCGCCGCAGGTCGCCGACATCGGCGAACTTGCGGCCGATCAGGCGCTTGGCGGCGAACACCGTCGCGGCGGGATCCTTGCCGGCCTGGGCGCGGGCAGGCTCACCGACGAGGATCTCGTCACCGACGTAGGCGACCACGCTCGGCGTGGTACGGCTGCCCTCGGCGTTGGCGAGCACGCGCGGCTCCCCGCCGTCCATCACAGCGGCGCAGGAGTTGGTGGTCCCCAGGTCGATGCCCAGGATCGGGCCGCGGCTCGCCATCACGAGGTCGAGGTCAGGCGCTCGGGCCTGGCTTGTCGCTACCCTTGGAGCCCGGACCCGCGATGACGACCCGCGCCGGACGGAGCAGGCGGTCGCCCTGACGGTAGCCGCGCTCGAACTCGAAGGTCACGGTGCCGGGGGCGTGGTCGGGCGAGTCGGCCTGCGAGAGCGCCTCGTGCATCGCCGGGTCGAAGGGGTGCCCGACGCTCGGGACCGCCTCGATGCCGTTGCGCGTCAGCGCGGAGCGAAACTCGTGGGTGACCATCTCGATGCCCTTGAACAGCTGCTCGTTGCCGCGGGCCAGCTCGAGCGCGCGGTCGAGGTTGTCGGCGGTCGGGAAGAAGCTGGTCAGCAGGTCCTGACGCGCACGAAATACCGCATCGTCGATCTCCCGACGCGTGCGCTTCTTGTAGTTCTCCAGATCGGCCACAGCCCGTAGCCACCTGTCCTTGAGGCTGGCGACCTCCTGCTCGGACTTCGCTAGCTTCTCGGCGTCCGCGCTCGCGGTCGCCTCGGCGGTCGGGGTGCCGGCGGCGTCCTGCGTATCGCCGGACTCCGCGTCGAAGGAGGTGTCGTTGCTTGCTTGGCTCATGCGGCTCCGTTTGTGGCGATTCGGTCGGGCGCGCGCAAGCGGGACGTGACCTATCACTCGCTCGTACGCGCCGCCAACGCCTGGGCCGCGTACTCTACCAGAGGAATCACAGCCTCGTAATCCATGCGATCGGGCCCGAGCAGCGCCACACCCGCGGTCCGGTGGCTGTCCTCGCCGCCCTCGGGCTCGGAGGATCGGTCGCTGGATCGGTGCACACGACAGCCGACCAGGCTCAGGCCCGAGAGGACGTAGGGGGGCTCGATGCCGTCCTCGCCCTCGCCGAGCCCGCCGCCGAGGCCTCCGCCGAGCCCGAGCACGCCCGGGCGCAATTCGGCGGCGACGTGGACCTCGGCCCGCGCGGCGCCGACGCGCTCGGGCAGCAGCTGACACAGCAGCTCGGCGAGCCCGTGATAATCGTCGAACAGGGCGAGGATCTGCGGCAGGCTCTGGCCGCTCTGACCGGCGAGCAGCCGCTGCCCCGCGATCTGCACCCACAGCGGATCGAGGGCCGCGGCGGTGCACAGCCACAGACCCAGGCGCAGACTCTCGGCGAGCAGGCGATCGAGGTGGGCCTCCTGCTCGGCCCACATGCGCGTCAGATCGGCGCGCGCCTCCGGCAAGGTCTTGCCGATACACAGACCCCGCAGGCGCTCCTGCAGGCGCACGTGGCTGGCATCGTGCCCGCGCTCGAGCGTGATCGGGTGGACGTGCGTCGCGCCGTCGTCGAGGCCGACCACCACCAGCGCGCGGCGACCCTGCACCGGCACGAGGTCGACCTGCCGCATCACGCCACGCCGTCCCTCACCGACGAAGGTGACCGCGACGCAGCCGACCAGCTCGCTGAGCACGCGCACCCCGGCGCGCATGCCCTCGGGTCCGTGGACGACATCGCCGAACGAGACATCGACGGCGCGCCGGACCTCGGCACGCAGCGGCGGCAGGGTCCCGAGCGACGCGACATACAGGCGCATGCCCGCGGCGCTCGGCACTCGTCCGGCGGACTGATGCGGCTGATGCAGCAGGCCCTGCTCCTCGAGCGCAGCGAGCTCGTTGCGGATCGTCGCCGACGACCACTCGAGGTGCTGCGTCAGGCTCGCCGAGGCCACGGGGCGGCCCGTGACGATGTAGTCGCGGCACAGGGCGAACAGGATCCGCTGCCGCCGGGGACTCAGATCGGCCACTGTCAATGGTGTTAGCGCGATCGGCCCAAACGCGCCAGCCCCTCCCCGGCGCGCTTTTGCGGCGAGGCGGGTCCGCGCCGCGTCGAGTGACCGGCCGGGCCGCGGCCGGCGCATGCGTGCGGGCCCCGGTCACGGCCAGGCGTCAGGTCAGCAGATCGGCCGCGACCGCGTCGTGCCACAACCACCGGCCCGCAGCGACGCGCAAAAGACCACCCTCGAACTCGAGGTTGCCGCGCGCGACCTGCTTGCGGGTCCGCGCGTCGATCCACGCGCGGTCGACCGCGGGAAACCTGGCCAAAAAAGCCGCGAGGTCGAGCCCGGGTAGATGACGTAGTCCCGTCCACAGGCCCTCGGCGGCGGCGCCGGCCGGATCTTGCGGGTCCATCTCCCCGGGCTTCGCCGGGTCCGCCTGCCACGCCGGGAGCCCGCGGAGGTTGCCGCGACGCGTCACCGAACCATCGGCGGAGTACACCGCGGAGTGTGCCGAGGGTCCGAGGCCCAGGTAGTCCTGCCAGGTCCAGTACCCGAGGTTATGCCGCGCGTGCTTGCCCGGCGCCGCATAGCTGGCGACCTCGTAGTGCTCGAGGCCCGCGCCCGTCAGCGCCGCCTCGGCCGCCAGCAACATGTCGGCCTGATGGTCGGGGTCGGGCAGGCGTCGCTTGCCGCGGCGCACCAGCGTCTCCCACGGCGTGCCGCTCTCGATCGTCAGGGCGTAGACCGACACGTGACGCACGCCGAGGTCGATCAGCTGCGTGACGTCGGCCGCGAGCACCTCGACAGACTGCCCCGGCCAGCCGACGATCAGATCGGCGCTGACCGCCAATTCGGCCGCCAACGCGCTCGTAAGAGCCTTTCTGGCGGTCCCCGCGTCGTGGACCCGACCGAGCGCCGCGAGCCCTTCCGGGTCGAGGGTCTGGATACCGAGCGAGACCCGCGTCCCACCGATCGCACGCACCGCCTCGTAAAGCGCAGCGTCGCCGTGCTCCGGGTTGACCTCGACGGTGTACTCGTCGCCGCCCGCCCCCGGGAAGCGCCGCGCGATGAAGGCACCGAGCGCGCGCAGACCGTCGGGACCGAGCAGGCTCGGGGTCCCGCCGCCGAGGTACACGGTCGGCCACGCGTCTCCTGGCGGCACCACGCCGCTGTCCTCTGCGCCATGTCCCTTCGCACCTGTCTTGAGAGCCAGACGCAGATCGAGCTCACGCTCGAGGCCAGCGATGAACTCGCCTGTCGCGGGCGAGCGCCCGACCTGGAAGTCGAAGTCGCAGTACGGGCAGGCGCGGGCGCAGAACGGGACGTGGACGTAGAGGCCGCTCACACGTCGGAGACCAGCGCGGCCAGCTCGGCGCCGTGCGGGACGTCGTCATAGAGCTCGACGCCGCCGTCGCTGCGGAACCGGGCCGCGATCCCACGCGACCACCACGCCGGCAGCTGGTCGAGGTCGACGCCAGCGCCGCGGAGCAGGCTCAGCTGGCCCTCGGCCGACTCGACGGTCGCGGCGTGAAACGCCTGGCCCTGGCCCCGCATCTGCGACCCGAGACGTCGCGCCGAGCGCTGCGGCGTGCCCTCCTCGACCCACTCCTGCGCTGCCAGAAAGGCGCGCCGGGCGATGCCGAGGTCGGGGAACTCGAAGATGTGGCCCGACACGTGCAGTTCCTCGCCGAGCAGCACGGCGAGGCGCGCCGAGTACATCGACAGCAGCTGCTCATACACCGCGAGCGACGAGCCCATGCGACCGACCGCGTCCGGGCGGATCAGGGCGACGACCTCCTCGGCGTTGGCGTACGCGAACGACACGTTGTGCGACTGCAGCAGGCCGATGCCGGCGCGGACCGTCAGCCGCGCGAGCTCGGAGTCGAGGGTGTCGCTGCTGCGCGCGCGCTGCTCGAGCAGGCGTGTGACGGCCTCCGGACGCGGCGCGAACTGCATGACCAGGCGAAAGCCGGGCATGGGCTCGTGATCGCCGAGCACGCGAAAGGCGGAGAACTTCCCCCATGTGTGATTGCCTTGGACCTCAGCGCTGTTCATTTTGGGCGAGCCTCGCGTTCGCAATCACTTCCCACATCACTTCCCACATCACTTCATGGTGAAGACCGTGTAGGCGATATAACCCAGGCCGCCGAGGCCCAGGACGACGAGCAGCCATGTGAGCGCCGCGCCGCCCTTCTTGGTCTGCTCGGCCATGACGCCGTGACCGAAGCTGCCGGCGTTGATGCCGGTGTCGAGCGAGGACAGCGAGCCCGTCGTGATCGACTGGCCCGCGCGGATCGCCGGACGGCCCGCGGTCGGCGCGCGACCCAGCGGCGCGACGATGGACTTGCCCGCGCCCGGCGTGCCGTGAAGGCCGCCCTGCTTGCCCGACCCCGGAGCCCCCGAGCCACTCTGCTTGATCGCCGTCGAGGCCGGTCGCCGCGTCTTCGGGCCCTCGGACTCGCCGTAATTCGCACTGGCCGCGCTGGCCGCACTGGCCGCCCGGTGCCGGCCCGGCCCGCGCCGGCCCGTCTGCGGCCCGTTCTCCGGCGCCGGCCCGGTCTCCGGGGCGGCCTCGGCGATCAGCGCCTGGCGCTGCTGCTCGAACTCCGGCCCGAGCATCGACGCGAGGTTGCCGATCGTCATCGACCGCTTGTTGCGCGCGCTCGAGGCGTCGGGCGCGTCGAAGCTCTTGGCCCAGTCGGGGGCTCCGTCGTCCTTGGCCTCGAGCGAGTCGAACTTGTCGAAGTCGAGGGCCTCGTCGACGAGGTCGTCGTACTGGTCATCGTAGTTGACCTCGGCCGGCGCGCCCTCGCCGAACATCTCGCTCATGTAGGCGCTGATCATGCGCGGCGTGCAGCGGATGGACGCCTGCTCCGTGAACTTCTCGAGGTCACGAAAGAAGTGATCGCAATTTTGGTAGCGCTCGGCCGGGTCGACCTCGAGCGCCTTCATGATCACGGCCTCGAGCGCTGGCGGGAACTCGGGGTTGACGAACGTGGGCGCCGGGATTGTGCCCTCGACGATGCGCTCCGCGACCTCCTCGGGGACGCCGCGGAACAGTCGTCGCGACAGGCACATCTCGTAGAGCACGACGCCGAGCGCGAAGATGTCGGCCCGCAGATCGAGCTCGTGGCCGAGGACCTGCTCCGGGGCCATGTACGCCAGCTTGCCCGCGAACTGGCCGTCGCCCCCGGCCTGCAGGGTCGCCCGCGTGGCCGCGATGCCGAAGTCGACGATCTTGCAGGTGCCGTCATAGCCGACGTGGATGTTGGTCGGGTTCATGTCGCGGTGACACAACCCGAGCGGACGGCCGCGGTCGTCGACCCGCGTGTGCACGTAGTGCAGGCCCTCGAGCGCCTGCATCACGATGCCGAGCGCGATCTGCAGCGGCAGCTGGTGCCCGGTCTTGACGGCGCGACGCAGCACGGCGACCAGCTCCTGACCCTTCAGGAGCTCCATGGCGATGAAGTACTCGCCCTGCAGCTCGCCGAGGTCGTAGGTGTGGACGACGTTCTGGTGGGTCAGCGTGGCCGCGACGCGGGCCTCGTCGAGGAACATCTTCACGACGCTGGGGCGCGCCGCGAACTCTTCACGTAGCCGCTTGACGACGAGTTCCTTGGCGAAGCCCTCGATGCCGGAGTACTGCGCGCGGTAGATCTCCGCCATGCCCCCGGTCGCGATGTGCTCGACCAGCACATATTTGTCGCCGAATGGCGTGGCCTCAATGTTGCTCAAGGTCGCACGAGACTACCGGATCCCCGATCCTGCGCCAAGCCCCGGCGATGTCCGCTGCGCAGACCCGGTGGCAGGGTCGACCGGAGTTGTCCCGGGGTCTCGCCGCCAAAAGACCCCACCCCGAGGCCCTGCCCGCCCGGCGCCAGATGAGCCGGTGAGCCGGTGAGCCGGTGAGCCGGCGTTCCAGGCGCCCAGCCGCCCAGTGCCTAGTCGCGCTCGGGTTTGAGATCTCGCTGCATAAGCGCGTGAACCGCGGTTCGAACGCTGATCCCCTCGTAGAGGATCGCATGCATCATCGCCGT
>JAYUXQ010000724.1:0-1517 GCA_043752905.1 Nannocystis sp.
CCCAGATTGAGGCGGCGAGGTCGGCGCGGCGGCGCGCGGTCCTCACGGTGCGTCGAAGGTGAGGTCGACGAGCAGCTGGCGATGGTCGAGGCCGTCACCACCGTCGGCGCGCGGATGATCATCGTGGCCGCCGAGCGCTGAGCCGAAGGGCAGCGCGTCCGTGACCGCGGCGCCGAAGTTGGTAAAGGCGTGGTCGAACTTCTTCTTTTGCAGCCCGAAGCTGTACTCGGCCGAATACTCGCCGTCGTGCAGCGCGATGTCCCAGTGCTGACCGCGGAGGTAGGCGATGTCGAAGCCGCGTGGGCGCTGGAGCTCGTCGTCGCTGTCGCTGTTCCAGTCACCACCGACCACGACGCGCTCGCCGACCGCGAGATCCGACCAGTAGCCCGCGATCTCCTGCTTGCGACAGCCGGCCTCCTGCGAGTCGGGGTGGACGGCGACGACGGCGAGCTCGTGGGCGCCGTCAAGGAGCAGGCGCGCGCGAAAGCCGGTAAAGTCGTAGTTGCAACCATCGGCGCCGTACACCGAGGCGGTGCCGGACGGCACGAGCTCGACGCGGGCAGTGTTCCAGGCGACGCACTCGTGCTCGTGCGAGGCGTCGTCGGCGTCCCACGCGGCCAGCTCGCCGGTGCCGCGGTCGCGGCTCTCGCCACACACTCCCGTGTAACCCTCGGGCAAGATCGGGCCGCCCTCGATCGCATCGGTCAACTGTGCAGCGCGTAACACCTCGCTCATGGCGATGACGTCGGGCTGCCAGGCCGCGATGTAGGCCCGCACGTTGGCGATGTCCTGCGGCCGGCACAGCTTGTATTCGAAGCAGCCAAACTGCGGCGAGGCGTTGCCGACGTTGATGAAGAGCGCGCGCAGCGAGACCGCGGCGGCGGAGCCAGTGGTCGTGTCGGCGGTGGTGGGCTCGGTGGTGGTGGTGGTGCTCGCGGCGCCGCTGGAGCCGCTGGCGTCACTCGTGAGGCTCGTGGCGCTGGGGGTGGTGGCGCTCGTCGTCGGCGTGAGGCCGGTGGTGGGGTCGTTGCTGGTGGACGAGGTGGTCTCACCGGAGCCGGTGGCGGGGTCGCCACAGGCGAGGAGGAGGCCGACCGTGAGCAGGGACATGCGGGCGGGGTGCATCGCGGCGCGGACGCTAGCACGCAGGCGCGCGAGATGTGCGAGGATGCGCGCGATGGCGCGGGCACAACGGGCGATCGCTCTGACCGTGGCGGTCACGCTGGCGCCGGTGCCGGCGTTCGCCGATCAGGCGCCGACGCCGGTCGTTGCACCTGCACCGGCACCTGCACCTGCACCGACATCGGCACCTGCACCGGCATCGGCATCGGCACCTGCATCGGCACCTGCACCGGCACCGGCGACGCCGCGTGGTTCGCAGGCGGGGACGTTCACGACGCAGGACGGGTGGACGACGCCCAGACCCGGGCCGCAGACCTCCAACGGCGCGCCGCCGGAGCGTCGCTGGCAGATCCGGCAGGTGCCGCTGGCGGGCGCGGAGTCGTCGTGGGGGCCGC
>JAYUXQ010000725.1:0-4042 GCA_043752905.1 Nannocystis sp.
GGGGAATGGACGCGGAGAACCTCGAGCGGATCAGGGTGGCCGACGGGCGCCTGGTCGAGGCGGCCAAGGACGTCAAGGTGCTGAGCCAGCTCGCGTGGCCGGCGCGGCTGCTCGACGAGTTCCTGCGTCACTGGAAGGCCCGGAATCCACGGCTGCCGGAGCCGCCGCGGGCAGGGGCGCAGTTCACCGAGAACTGCGACCAGCTGCGGGCCGTGATGGCCGACTGCGACCTCGAGGAGCCGGTCGGGCGCTACCTGTACCGGACGGCGCGCAGCTACGTGACGGCGGCGCGGATGGTCGAGCGGACCGGGACGCCGGAGTTCACGCAGCGGTCGATCGCGCTGTACGGGCAGCCCAATGACCGCATCGGGCCCAACGCGGTGACCAACCTCGAGGCGGCCGAGCAGTTCCTGTCGTTGACGGACGACTTTCGGGAGGTCGCGGGCGCGGCGGAGGAGGTCTGCCTGCGCCCGGAGTACGTGGCGGAGCGGCTGGCGGAGCGGCTGGCCCCGATCTTCGTGGCGCACCCGATCACGGTGGAGATCGACCCGGAGATGGCGTCGAAGGCGGCCGCGGGGGCGACCCGGGTGCGCATCCGCGGGGGGGCCTGCTTCTCGACGCAGGACATCGCCCAGCTGGCCGAGCACGAGGTGTTCGTGCACAGCCTCACGTCGATCAACGGGCGTGAGCAGCCGGTGCTGCGCAGCATGGGCCTCGGGGCGCCGCGGACGACGGCGACGCAGGAGGGCATGGCGACCTTCGCGGAGCTGATCACCAATTCGATGGACCTGCCGCGGCTGCGCCGGCTGGCGCTGCGGGTCAAGGCGATCCAGATGGGCCTCGACGGGGCCGACTTCATCGACCTGTTTCGCTTCTTCCTCGCCGCCGGTCAGACGGAGGAGGAGAGCTACTACTCCGCGGCGCGGGTGTTCCGCGGCGGGGACGTGCGCGGCCGCGTGGTGTTCACCAAGGACGTGGTGTACCTGCAAGGGCTGATCAGCGTGCACACCTTCTTCTTGAAGGCGATCCATCAGGGCCGGCCCGAGTACATCCGCGACCTGTTCGCGGGCCGCATGGCGCTCGGGGACGTGCTCGACCTCGACGCATACTTTCGGTCCGGGGCGATCGCCCCGCCGCGCTACGAGCCGGCGTGGATCAAGAACCAGCCGACGCTGGCGGCGTTTCTCATATACTCGATCTTCAACACGCGGCTCGAGATCGGCGGGCTCGAGCTGTCCGACTTTCACGAGCCGGTGCCCGAGCCGGGCGACTTCTGAGCCGGCTTTAGCGGAGGTTCTTGACGGGGACGCGGTGGGTCTCGTCGAGGGCCTCGCGGTCCTGGTCGCCGCCGAGCTTGCCGCGGAACTCCTGGAACGCGGCCCTGGCCTTCTCGATGGCCTCCTTCACGGTCTCCATGGTGTCGGCGTGGACATCCTTGATCTGCTGCTCGATGCGCTCGACGTGCGGCTCGATCTGGGCCTCGTAGTGGCCGCGCGCCTCCTGGGTGGCGAGGTGCAGGCGTACGCGGATCTCGTCGCGCAGGGTCCGGAGCTCTTGCAGGCCGGTCTCGAAGGTGGTCTTGAGGTTCGTCATGGCCCTGGTTAATGGGGCGAGTTGCCGGCGGCGCAAGCCGCAAAACACGCGCGCCGCGCCGGGCGCTCAGGGCACGTCGAGGGCGCCGATATCGGGCGGCTCCTGGACACATGCGCCGGCCGCGTCCTTCTCAAATCTGTCGGCGAAGGGCAGGCCGGCGAGGTCGGGCGGGCCCTCGCCGTCGACGAGCGCGAACGAATCGGCCGTCGGTCGTGCAGCCGCGCTCGCCGGTCAGCGCAGCGTCATCTTCGTGTTCATGATGATGCCGCGGTCGCCGGCCCGCACGTCGTACGTGACGGCGCCGAATGCTTTGTAAAAGTCGAGCAGGGCCTGCATCTCGGGCGGGTTACTGCCGAGCGAGCCCATCGCCTGGCCCATGAGGTCGCCCATGCGGCCCATGTCGTAGACGGCGACCATCAGCGGCGGGTCGGTTTGTGCGGCCGCGCCGAGCAGCTCGCCGACCCGCTCCTTCGAGCCGCCGCCGACCGCGAACACGACGCCCTGACCCGCCCTGGCCCCGTAGGACACGTTGGTGAGGAAGGGGATCGCGCCGTCGGTCAGGGTGGTGACGGTGCCGTCGTCGGTGAACGCGTGGGTGGTGAACAGGGGCAGCGCGCGCAGCAGCCCGAGCAGGCCCTGCGTGTCGCCCGACGCGACGACGGTGTATCCCTTGACGTCGCTCGGCAGGAATCCCGCGAGCTTGACGTCCTCGGCGACGAAGCCGAAGCCGCGGGCCTTTTGCAGCGGGGCCGGCAGGTCCTTGAGGTTCGCGGGGACCTCGCTGGCGGCGCGGTTGAGGTCGGCGAGGTCGGGGCAGGTGTAGGGCATCGCCGTGATCGCGGCGGCCTTGTCGGCGACGTAGGCGAGCGCGCGCTCCATGTCGAGGCCGGCACCCATCGCCAGCACGGCGCCGTCGGTGTGGGCGCTGTCGAGGCCGGGGACCGAGGCGCGCATCGCCTTGAGGTCCTGGGCGACGTCGGGGCGCAGCTCGAGCACGAACTTCCCGGAGAAGCCATTGCCGTCGATCTGCTCGGTGCCGACGACCATGCGCGGCGCGAGGGCGACGAGCGAGCGGATCTCCTGCTTGCAGTTGTCGTCGATGTCGGGCCACTTCGTGGCGAGGCTCGGCGAGATCGCGGCGAGGGTGTCGCGGTTGAGCGCGTCGCCCTCGCCGAGGAAGGCCTCGGCGATGATGCGAGCGTCGATGAAGCCGGCGCTGATCTTCGCCAAGCCGTGATCGACGAGCATCTGCTGGAAGACCTCGGAGCTGCCGAGGTGCCTGGCCGGGCGCTCGCTGCCGAGCAGCAGCGCGAACACCTTGTCGCGCTGGGCCGCCGGGGCCACGCCCGCGACCAGCTGGTCGCCGACGATCGCCACGGCGCCCTCGTAGCCGTTGCCGGAGATCTGCCAGTACTCGACCTCGCCGAGCTTACCGAGCGGGAATCTCGTGCCCGCGTTGGTCTGGATGCGCTCGAGGGTGCCGCGCAGCGCGGCCGGGTCACGTAATTGCCAGCGCATCGCCGGGAGCATGCCGATGCCGTAGAACGCGAAGCGGGCGTCGATGTCGAGGCCGAGCTCGGCCATGCCGTCGACCGAGAGCTTGCCCTTGAACTCGTCGACCACGGCCTTGAGCAGCGCGTACTTGTCGTCGGCGAGGCCGAGCTCACGCTGGAGGTCGACGCCGGCGAAGGTGGTCTCGGCCTGCTTCATCATCGGCGCGAGCGGCCCGTAGATCTTGGCCATGAAGTCGCGCATGCCGCCGCCACCCATGCTGATGAGCGCGTAGGGCGTGTCGGCCGGGACGTGCTGGAGCAGTTGTTGCAGGGCCGGGTCGGCGACCGCCTGCGCGGCCTCCTGCGTACCCGAGGGCGTACACCCGCCGCTACCGAGCGAACCGACCATGAACCCCGCCAACACACCCGGGAGCGCCGCTCGCAACCATCGTCTATGCATTGTCCTGTCTCCTGTTGCCGCGATGATACAGAAAGGTCCGCGAAAAGTGATCGCGGACCGCGACGAACGCCGGGCGGCCCGTGAGGATTCCAGTGCGATCAGAACAGCGCCCGGTGGGCGACGGCGCCGAGCACCCCGCCGACGACCGGCGCGACCACGGGGATCCACGCGTAGCGCCAGTCGGAGCCGCCCTTGCCGGCGATCGGCAGGAGCTGGTGAGCCAGGCGCGGACCGAGGTCGCGGGCCGGGTTGATCGCGTAGCCGGTGGTGGCGCCGAGCGAGAGGCCGATCGCCAGCACGAGCGCGCCGACGGCCAGCGGACCCATGCCCTCGGCGAACCGGTGCGCGCCGAGAGCGGTCAGGCCGAACAGCAGCACGCAGCTGCCGAGCGCCTCACTGAAGAAGTTGGCGGGCGTGTCCCGGATCGCAGGGGCCGTGCAGAACACCGCGAGCTTGAGGCCAGGGTCGGCGGTCGGCTTCCAGTGCGGGAGGTAGT
>JAYUXQ010000726.1:0-1515 GCA_043752905.1 Nannocystis sp.
CAGCGTGGCCAGCAGCGGCATGTCGAGGTCGAGCCGGCGCGGCGTGGTCGGGCACCGATAGGCCAGGTGTACGCGCGCGCCGTCCCCCTCGGTCAGCGCCGCGTCGAGCACGGTGCCGGGGCAGTCTTGCCCGTCGCCCGCGACCCGCACGCCGGTGACCAGGACCTGCAAGGTACCTGTCCCTGCAGACAGCTCGGGCCCGGACAGTACGCCGTCGGCGTCGCCGTCGAGCGCGGGCGCGAGGGTGCGAAGCTCGTCGCGGGCGAAGGTCAGCTCGGCCGCCACCGCGTCGGCGTCGACGACGTAGACGCCGCGCGAGAGGCCGACCTCGTGGGCGCGGGCGAGCCCCGGCGCGAGCACGACACATGTCCCGAGCGCCATGGCCCATGGGACATGTCGAGGTGGCCATGACTTCGCGGAGTTCGACATGTCTCGGGGGCGTCCCGGCCGGCGGGGCGCGGGCATCGAGGGCACCGGTATAATCGAAGGCCGGATGGAGCGCCAGAGCCTCGCGTGGCCGCGCGCTGTTGCGCGTTCGCCTCTCGTTTGCCCGGTCCGTGGTCGTGCGCCGACCAGGCGTGTCGGATCTTCGCCGCTTTCACACCTCCTGGCGGCGCACGGACCAGATGAAGCCGTCGTACCAGAAGTGCATCAGCGAGACGACGAGGGTGACGCTGAGGGCGAAGCGCTGGTCATTGGCGACGAACTCGGCCCACACGCCGTAGGTGGCGGCGGCGGCGAGCATGCAGACGAGGGCAGCGAGGCCGCCCCAGCGGACGCCGTCGAGGCGCATGTGTCGGCGCAGGTTATCGCGCTCGCTCCACCACACCAGGCCGAAGTATTGCCAGGCGTGGAAGAAGTTCATGATGAAGAAGGCCTCGTCGAAGCTGTTGAACCCCCAGGTGTAGATCGAGCACAGCCCGGTGCTGGTCAGCAGCGCGACCTTTTGCGGGGACACGTGATAACCGCGCCGATAAAGTCGCAGATAACCCAGCACATAAATGACGAGATACAGCGTACCGGTGATCAGGAGGGTGATCGCCAGGGTGCGCTGGTACGTGGCGACATGGGCGGGGATCCGGTCGATCGACAGCGCGCCGACCTTCTCGAGCGCGCCGAGGGGTCGCAGGTGCTCGAGCAGGGTCGCGCCGGCGAGGACAGGGCCCATGTACAACAGGAGATTGAGCCCGAGGTCGAGCCGGCGTCCGAGCGCGGGCGGGTTGCCGCGACGCGCGTCGTAGATCCTGCCGAGCCCGAAGGTCTGCAGGCTCGAGTGGACGACGTCCCACCATACGGTCACCACCACCGCGATCGCCAGCAGCCAGTCGGAGGCGCATAGCGACGCGAGCAGGACCAGCGGCACGGCGATGAAGCGCCCCGGGTGACGAACGAAGACCCGCCGGTTGAGGTGGCTGCGCACGGCGACCAACGCGAGGTGCGCCATGATGAAGCTGCCGATGAAGATGCTGGTCGCCGTGCCCTCGTTGCCCCACAGCACGATCTCCTCGTCGGCCC
>JAYUXQ010000727.1:0-4037 GCA_043752905.1 Nannocystis sp.
GCGGATCTCTATGTGCCGTTTTTCGAGCGAGGTTTGCAGTTGCTGGGCAAGGACGGACGGCTCGCGTTCATCTGCGCCAATCGCTGGCTCAAGAATAAGTATGGGGGCCCGCTCCGGGGCCTAATTGCCCGGGATTTTCATCTTTCTCATTACATTGATATGGAGGGTACAGACGCCTTTAAGTCCGAAGTAATTGCATACCCTGCGATTACCGTAATTCGGCGTGGGGAAGGGATATTGACTCGCATTGCACGTCGACCGGATTCGATACTCGCACTCCCTGGCCTGGTGCGAGCGCTGCTGAAGGGCGGTCCTCGCGACGAACGAATCGAGGAAGTAGAGCGGGTGGTGAGGGGAAGCGAACCGTGGTTGCTGGACGCGGCCGCTCCGTTGCAAGTATTGCGGCGGCTGGAGAAGGACTTTCCAGAAATGGAGGATGCCGGCTGCAAAGTGGGAATCGGCGTGGCAACCGGGGCTGATCGCGTGTTCATCGGCGAGTACGGGGCGCTGCCGGTCGAGGAGGCGCGAAAGTTGCCGCTCCTGATGGCCAGAGATCTACAAGATGGGGTCATCGTGTGGGGTGGAAAGGGCGTTGTAAATCCCTTCGAGACCGACGGCAGCTTGGCCTCACTTAAGGCTCACCCGAACTTCGGTGCGTACATTCGAAAACACCAAGAGATCCTCGGCAAGCGACATGTCGCTCAAAAAAGCGGCGGTGCCTGGTATCGTACCATCGACCGCATCTACACCGAACTTACCAAGACGCCCAAGTTGCTGATCCCTGACATCAAGGGGGAACCAATGGTCGTGTTCGATGAAGGTCAGTATTATCCACACCACAACCTCTACCATGTGACTTCATCGAGTTGGGACCTCAGGGCCTTGGCGACCCTATTGCGGTCGTCCATCGCTGTGTTGTTCGTCTCGACCTATTGCGTCAAGATGTCCGGGGGATTCCTCCGCTTTCAAGCCCAATACCTGCGAAGGATCTGTGTGCCTCGATGGGAATCCCTCTCGGCTTCGCAACGGAAGGCGCTGACCGCCGCCGCGCCGACCGATCGAGCGGCGATCGACGAGGCCGCCTTTGCGGCGTACGGGCTTACAGAGGGTGAAGGGGGTGTGGTTCGGGCCGCGGCTAATTCAGCTCTGGTTCAGAGGAAGGGGCAATGACGGTCCAGTTACTGCCTTCGGATTACGACGAGCGCATCCGTGATGCCGTTCGGCGCTTCTGGCGCGCGCGGCAGGTGCCGGGCGCGGGCAAGCAAGGCGGGACCAGGGATGCCGTGATAGGCGGCAAGACCTTGGACGGCTTTTGCGAACTCGTACGTGTGGTGACGGTTCATTGTGGTCTCCCAGCGGATGCCGTTCACACGAGGCGGGGCGGCGGCACTCTGCCTGGATATTATCGGGCGACGAAGACCTGGGATGCCCTGGTCATCGACAGGCAGCGCTTGGTTGCGGCGTTCGAGTTCAAGTGGATGCTCCGCACTATCCGGCGCTCCCCGAGTTTAACGGTGCCTCATATGCCCTTCGCTATCAATTCCTCGCGGAGCGATTAGTCAAAGAGCAACTTTATGGGGGAGCTGCTCTGATGCTCTCGAGGCCCTCTGTTTAGTCCAGAGCTGTAGTCAGGGCGGTTGACCCCACCGTGAATGGTACGCCCACTCCTAACTGGGTGCGAACTGAGATTGGCAGAGTGATTTCCAAACTAACGGTGGGGTCGATACGACGGATGGTTCGAGCAGCAGCGAGATGCCGGTGTGCGGCCCAACCCCCTCACGCTGCACACGGTTTCGGTGACGGCGGCGGGGTGGCATGGGCCTTTCGTCCGAGGATGTGAGCGGCAACGGCCATACGCCGACGGTGCCGGACGGCGGCTGGGTCGCCGGCGGTCCGTACTGCGCGGCGTGATCGCACGGGCGGTCAGGCGTCCGACGAGGTGGTGACTCGCCACACTCGTTCGCGGCGCGAGGTATTGCGGGCACGCGATGCGTGGACGGTATACTGCGCGCCGATGTACGGGCACGGACGAAGCGCGGGGCGACGGAGTTGACGGCGCTCGGCTACCTGGTCCTGTGCCTGGTCTGGGGCTCGACCTGGCTCGGGATCAAGGTCGGGCTCGACGCCGGCATGCCGCCGTTGCTCGGGGTCTCGCTGCGCTTCGCGATCGCGGCGCTGGTGCTGGTTCCGCTCGCGTGGTGGACCGGACGCCCGGCGTTTCGCGACCGGGTCGCCTGGCGCCTCGCGCTGTTGATCGGTGTGTGTAGCTTCGGGGTCGGGTACGGATGTACGTACATCGGTGGCATGTACGTACCCTCGGGCCTGGGCTCGCTGACCTTCGGGGTGTTTCCGTTCTGGGTCGCGGTGCTGGCCCACTTCATCCTCGGGGACCGGCTCACCGCCGGCAAGATCGTGGCGATCGCCACCGGCATGGCGGGGCTGTTCACGCTCTACAGCGGCAGCCTGCGCGAGCTCGGTCCGGAGAGCATGTTCGGGGTGGCGATCATCACCGCCTCGGTGCTCATTCAAGGTGTCGGCCAGGTCTACGTCAAGCGCGACGGGGCCAATGTTCCGGCGGCGTTCCTCAGCGGGATGGGCATGCTGATCGGCAGCCTGCTGCTGGTGACGATGGCCGCGGTGCGTGGCGAGTGGAGCGAGCCGTTCCCGTGGACGCTGCCGGTGGTCGCCTCGATCGGCTACCTCGCGGTGTTCGGGTCGATCATCACGTTCCTCATCTACTATCACCTGCTCAAGCAGCTGAGCGCGACGCTGATGGCGATGGTCGCCCTCATCACGCCGCCGATCGCGGTCGTGCTCGGGCTGCTATTCCGTAAGGAGCGCCTCGGCATCATCACGCTGACGGGCGGGGCGCTGGTGCTGCTCGGGGTCCTGTTGTTCCAGCTCGCCGAACGGCGCACTACCCGCAAGGAGTCACGCCGCGGCGGGCAAGATCGAACGCCGGGCGCGGTTGCTGACGTGTGCAAGCTCGCCGCGGATCTGCGAACCTGAGGTCGGGGGTGATCCATGTACGGGCTCGTGAACAAGGCCGTGGAAGATCTGGTTTGTACGCGCTTCGGTGTCGATGTCTGGGACCAGATCCGGACTCGCGCGGGGATCGGGGTCGACAGCTTCATCAGCATGGACCCCTATCCAGACGACGTCACATACAAGCTCGTCGGGGCCGCCAGCGAGGTGCTCGGACTCTCGCCAGCGACCGTGCTCGAGACCTTCGGCGAGTTCTGGATCCGCTATACCGCGAAGGAGGGATATGGCGAGATGTTCACGATGTTCGGGAGCAGCCTCGGCGAGTTCCTGCACAGCCTCGACGCGCTGCATACCCACATCGGCCTCAGCTTCCCGCAGCTGCGCCCGCCGACCTTCGACTGCGAGGACCTCGGGGACGGGGCCTATTTACTGTCGTACTTCTCGTCGCGCGAGGGCCTCGCGCCGATGATGATCGGCCTGCTCAAGGGGCTGGCGGCAACCTTCGACAAGCGGGTCGAGGTCCAGCATGTGAAGTCACGGGCGGACGTCGGCCACGATGAGTTTCACATCCGCGAGCTCGCCGCTTCGCCGGTCGAGCCCGCGCCGGAGTCTACCGCGAGCTGATCACGCATGGCCCTATCGCTCACGCCGGACCAGGTCGAACGCGTCTTCCCCTTCCACCTGGTGATCGACTCCGGGGGCCGCCTGACGCACATCGGGCCGGGTCTGCGTAAGCTGTTGCCGGGGGTCGCGGTCGGCGACGATTTCGATGGGGCCTTCACCGTCGCGCGGCCGATGCTGCGCAGCAGCGGCTTCGCGGCGATGCTGGCGCGCGCCGACACCCTGTTCATCCTCGAGGCGCGCGCGCGCGCGGTCAAGCTGCGTGGTCAAGTGATCGCCACGGGGCAAGAGCTGTTGTTCCTCGGGACCCCGTGGATCACCGAGCTGGAGCAGCTGGGGCAGCTGGGGCTGCACTTCAAGGACTTCGCGTTGCACGACGCGACGACCGACATCTTGATCGCGATGAACACGGTGCGGACCTCGTTGACCGA
>JAYUXQ010000728.1:0-1514 GCA_043752905.1 Nannocystis sp.
CTGGGCGCCGACGGCTGTCCGACCGCGGCTCTCGAGGCGATGACCATCGCCGCCCGCAAGCTGCGTGACCGCGACCTGCTGATCCACCGCCGCGCCTTCGAGTCCGCCCGCGAGGTGTTGACCACCGCGATGGCCGAGAGCGACATCGACGGCCTGGTGATCGAGCGCGTGCTCGCCGACCTGACCGGCATCGAGGGCGGTCAGAACGCGGGCCTGAGCCTCAAGGTCAAGCTCCCGCCGCGCGGCAGCCTCCCCTTCCTGACCTACGTCTCCGCGGTCAGGGTGGCCCACCACGCGTTCTGGGTGGCCCGCTCCGAGTTCGTGACCGCCAACCTGCGCCTCGTGGTGACGATCGCCCGCCGCTACAACCACGGCCGCATGCCGCTGCAGGACCTCGTCCAGGAGGGCAACCTCGGGCTCATGAAGGCGGTCGACCGCTTCGACCCGCGCAGGGGCTGTCGATTCTCGACCTACGGCATCTGGTGGATCCGTCATGCCGTCACCCGATCGATCGCCGACAAGGGCCGCACCGTGCGCCTGCCAGTCCACATGATCGACGCATACAGCAGAGTCCTGCGCGCGCGCCGGGAGTTCGAGACGCTGTACGGTCGAACCGCCAGCGAGCCCGAGCTGGTCCACGCGTGCGGCGTCAGCCCGGAGCGGCTCGCCCGCATGCACGTGTCGCTGATCGAGGCGCCCGTCAGCTTCGACCAGCACCTGTCCGGCGGAAACCTGACGTTGCTCGATACGCTGGAGGACACCTCCCAGCCGCCGGTCTCCGAGACGCTCGACCAGCAATTGCATATGGAGCACCTCCAGGAGCTGTTCGCCTGCCTCAGCCCCTTCGAGGCCGACATCTTGCGCCGCCGCGTCGGCCTCGACGACAGCCCCGAGATGACCCTCAAAGAGATCGGCCAGCACTACGGCCTGTCGCGCGAGCGCATCCGTCAGCTGCAAGAGCAGGCGCTCGGCAAGCTGCGCGGCGAGTTCCGCCAGCGCGGCCTGATGTGAAGTACGAGAGCCCCGGCGAGTAGGTCAAGCGGCAACGGTCGCGCGCAGGCGCGTCCAGCGTGCCGCGAAAGCCGAGCCCTGCACCCCGGACCAGCTGGCCCGCCGGATCACCGCGCAGGTGTGGGTCACCGACTATCGCCAATATCGCGGCGAGGTTGATGACCCGCGGCTCAGCGCTGGGCGAGCAGCACCACGCCGAGCGCCGCGACGATCAGCACGAGCACCATCGCGAGGATCACCGCCGAGGTGCGCAGGCGCGAGGTACCCGGCGCCGGGCGGTCGTAGAGGCGCGCCATCCAGAGCCACCGACGGCCGAACAACAGCGGGTCGTCGGCGCGCGGGGCCAGCGGGTCGTTCGGATCGGGTTCGTCTGGCGCTCGCATCTCGTGCACGTAGCAGAGGCCGCGGGCCCGGCAACGCGAGCGCGGCGTGGGCACGGGCCCGGCGCGGGCGACCGCGCTCGCGGGGGGCACGGTAAGCAGGCGCATCCGGCGACCGCGACA
>JAYUXQ010000729.1:0-1513 GCA_043752905.1 Nannocystis sp.
GGTGCGACCGGGTCTCCGGTCTGCGGCCAAAGACTTCCGACAGGACGCGCAGGGCGGCGTCGATGAGAAGGCGTGCGAGGACGTGGCGCCCCATGGCGAGACGAACCCTCCGCCGCCGGATGGGGCCGAGACGGACGGTCCGCCGCTGGACGGGGCCGCCGTGGGCCGTGGCGAGGTCATCGTGGGGCCGTCCGAGCCGCCGACGCCGCGCCCCGCCCCGCCGCCGGTCGACCGCGCCGATCGCCGCCGGATCCGCGTGGGCGTGGCGACGCTTGTCCCCGGCCTCGGACTGCTCGCGCCGGTGGCCGGACTCCTGGCCTACCGCGCCGACGTGCGCCGCGAGCTGGCCGAGATCAACGCGGTCACGGCGATGCGCCCGGCGACCGAGGCGGAGACGAACCGGGCCTTTGCGCTGGACGATCGCCACGTCGCAACGACAGCCGCGGCGGCTGTGCTGGGCACCGCTGGCGGGGCGCTCGTCGTGGCCGGCGCGGTGCTCCTAGCGACGGGCAAGCGACAGCCCCGCACCGCGGTGGCGCCGTGGGGTGGCCGCGGCGTGGCCGGCCTCGTTCTCCAGGGGAGGTTTTGACATGACATGCGCGATTTCGTGTAGGCTCGGCCTCATGTCCCGCGTCTCTCTCGCTGCCCTGACCCTGGTGCTCGGCTGTCACGCGCCCGAGTTCGGGATCTTCCAAGAACAACAGGAGCAGTTCGCCAGCAACGGCAGCGGCTCGAGTGGCGGCCTGGAGATCACGACCGGCGACGCGACGCCGACGAGCACAGGCGGGCTCGGCAGCGAGGGCGCGGACGCGACGGGGGACACGTCCGACGCGACCGACACGGCCCCGATGTCCGACAGCGCGACCGACAGCGCGACCGACAGCGGCGACGCGACCGACACCGAGGACAGCCCGCCGGTCGGCGAAGCGGACAAGCCGGTGATCGTCTCGATCGAGCTGCCGGCGAAGGTCTACACCGCCGGCCCTGTGCCACTCGCGGTCCAGACCATGCACACCGCGGCGGTGCATGTAACGCTCAATGGCGCCGACGCGGGCGAGCTGATCGCGGCGGGCGGCGGCCTGTTTACGGGCGCGCTGCCGGTCCGCGGCGCGATCGACAACGGCTCACACGCGGTCGAGGTCATCGCCACGCAGGGCAAGTACAAGGACAGCCAGCCCGCCATGTTCGAGGTGTCGACGCCCGAGCCGGGCACCGAGGCGTGGTCGCTCCCCGGACCCGATGGCAGCAGGACGAACCGCGTCGCGGTCACGCCCGAGGATGACTTGATCGAGGTCGGCCAGACCGTGATCGACGGCCTCCCGCGGCCGACGATCCGCAAGCGCTCGGGTACCACGGGCGCGGAGCTGTGGCCCGAGGGGACGATCACGCTCGACACGCGCGAGGGCGGCGCGGTGGACGTCGCGGTGCTGCCGGACGGGCGCATGTGGGTCGCGATGAACGTGCGGCCGCCGGGCAAGGATCAGCGGCCGCGGATCGTCCTGCTCGACGCGGA
>JAYUXQ010000730.1:0-1510 GCA_043752905.1 Nannocystis sp.
CCTCGAGCGTGGGCCGCATGCGCACCACGAAGGCGTCGAAGTACGGCCGGGGGATCTCGGGCGGGAGCGAAGCGCGCCAAAACGGCAGGAACTTCTCGAATGCCTGGGCGGTCATGGGTGGCGCTCCTCTTTCATGGCGTTCATCTCGCCCTCGGCGCAGCGGGGGCAGCCCATGCCATGCGCGCCGAGATCTTCGAGCGCGGTCCCGCAGGTCTCGCACGTGCGGGCGCCGACGGCGATCTGCGGCTCGAACGGGCTCACTTCGGCGACCTCCAGGAAGGCGTCCAGCTCTCTGGATTGGAGCGTGTGCTCGGCGCCCGCCACGAGGATGTCGCGCTCGAGCGCGACGAAGAATCGATCGGTGAGCGGCTCGTGCGGGTTCTTCTTGTGACTGTCGACGATGACCTGGGCGAGGCTTCGCACAATGGCCGGTTGTAGCTTGCGCAGCTCGGTCTCCTCGGAGAGGAGCTTGACCAGCGCGGGCACCTGCTGCGAACCCGCGGACACAGGTTTGCGGCCCATGTGCCATGCCCGACACGCGGGGCATCGCAGGTTGGTGCCGAGCCGGTACGGGCAGCGCATACACAGGCTGCTGCGTGGCGAAGCGCGGTGAAAGTCCTCGGCCAGCGCCGCGGCCATCTCCCAGGCACCTGCGCCCGGCGTCTGCTTCGACGGCGCGCTGGGCCGGACCGATCCCTTGCGCCCGGTCGCCTGCGCGAGGCTCTCGATCAACTGTAGGATCTCACCGAGCATTGCGGTGCGCTGGCGATCGAGCGTGACGCCCCAGGTCGGCCAGATCGTCGGTGTGCGAACGTCCACCAGCACGATCCAGTCGTTGGACGCGAGGTCCGCGAAGCGCAGGATGGAGGCGATACACTCGTGGTACCGACCGGCGGCCCACTCGGGGGCCGCGTGCTGCGCGGGGTAGAGGGCGAGGGCGTCTTTCGACACCATGCGGGGGAAGACGGTCCCGAGGGTCTCGCTGATGATGAGGCGCTCGAGGAAGGTCTGGGGCTCGGCGTCATGGTCATGGGCGTGCGCGTGCGGACCGGCGCCGCAGGGGCACGCCCCACCCGCTGCACACGACGTGCAGCCGCAGGAGGCCTTGGGCGCCGCAGCGCCGTCCGGCCACTGGTCCCACTCGCCGCCCATCACGCCGAGGCCGTTCATGATGAGCTTGCGCAGGCGCGAGCCCACGTCTTGCTCGGGGCTCTGGCCCTGGCAGCGAAACAGGTCGCCGGTCTGACCGGGCAGCGGGGGGCCGGAGGCCGGTGTGCAGCGCAGGAGACCCGCGGGCGCGAGGATCTGATAGCCGCCCTGCATCGGCTCGACGGTGATACGCCGCGCGATGCTCTGCAAAAGCGCGGTATCGAGGTACCAGTGCTTGCCCACGCGGTAAAGGCGGCCATGCTCAGCGTCGCCAAGGTCAGGGTTCGCCATGGTCGTTACCCTCCCTTTCTTTCGCTTCGCGGGCGTCGAGGTCCGCGAGCGCTCGCTTGAGCGATTCGGT
>JAYUXQ010000731.1:0-4025 GCA_043752905.1 Nannocystis sp.
CGGATCCTCGTTCAGGGGGCCAAGCTCGTCAACGAGGCGATCGCCACCGGCGCCATGTTCATCGGCGCCGCCTGGCGCGACGCGCTCGACACCGTGCTCGCCTCCGGCGAACCACTGCACTTCATGGGCCTGCTGTCGGACGGCAACGTCCACAGCCACATCGACCACCTGATCGCCATGCTGCGGCGCGCGGCCACGGAGGGCGTCAAGAGGGCCCGCGTGCACGTGTTGGTCGACGGCCGCGACGTCCCCGGCCGCTCCGCGCTGCTCTACGTCGACCGCCTCGAGGCCGCACTCGCCGAGCTCTCGACCGACGGCCGCGACTATCGCATCGCCAGCGGCGGCGGGCGCATGGTCGTGACGATGGACCGCTACGAGGCCGACTGGAGCATCGTCGCGCGCGGCTGGGCGATCCACGTGCGCGGCGAGGGGCGCCGATTCCCGAGCGCCCGCGTGGCGATCACGACGCTCTACAACGAGACCGGCCTCGACGACCAGAACCTGCCCGGCTTCGTCATCGCCGACGAGCAGGGCCCGATCGGGGCCATCCGCGACGGCGCCTCGGTCATCTTCTTCAACTTCCGCGGCGACCGGGCCCTCGAGATCACGCGGGCCTTCGACCAGGAGAATTTCACCGGCTTCGATCGCGGCCCGCGGCCGCGGGTGTTCTACGCCGGCATGACGCAGTACGACGGCGACCTGCGCCTGCCGGCCCACTACCTCGTGTCGCCGCCGGTGATCGAGGGGACGATGGGCGAGCTGCTCGCGCACTCCGGCGCCTCGCAGCTGGCGATCAGCGAGACCCACAAGTTCGGCCACGTCACCTACTTCTGGAACGGCAACCGCTCCGAGCCCTTCGACCCCAGGCTCGAGACCTACGTCGAGATCCCCTCGGACCTCGCGCCGCTCGAGCAGCGCCCGTGGATGAAGGCCGCCGAGATCACCGATAGATTAATCGTCGAGCTCGACCGCGTGCGGCCCCGCTTCGTCCGCGTCAACTTCGCCAACGGCGACATGGTCGGCCACACCGGCGACCTCAACGCGACGATCCTCGCCGTCGAGGCGGTCGACCTGTGCATCGGCCGGATCCTCGCCGCGCTGCGCGTGCGCAAGGGTGTCGCCGTCATCACCGCCGACCACGGCAACGCCGATCAGATGTTCGACATGCGCCCCGACGGCGCCCTCCAGATCCGAACCAGCCACACCCTCAATCGCGTGCCCTTCGCCATCATCGACCCCCGCGAGCCCGGCGGCGGCCCGCGCCTGGCCCCGCCGCCCTCCGCCGGCCTGAGCAACGTCGCCTCCACCTGCCTCGAGCTGCTCGGCTTCGCGGCGCCCGAACACTACCGCGGCAGCCTCCTGGCGAGCTCCTGAGGGCCCTATCGAGGTCCGCGCGGATCCGCGCCTATCGCGGCGGGCGTTCGGCTGTACGCGGCGAGCAGGCGCCGCGCGCGGCTGGCTTCCCGTGGCGGGCCGGCTTTGCTAATGTCCGCGCCGTCCCGCCTGGAGACCACGATGACGCTGTGCCGCACTTTTACCAGTTCCACGCTTCTTGCCCTCTCGCTGGTCGTCTGCGCCGGTATGTCCCTGTCGGGCTGCGGCGACAAGAGCGGCTATCGCGGCGGCAAGAAGACCAAGATGCGCCAGTGGCTCGACGACCCGTCGAGCGGTGAGAAGTCGGGCAGCTTCATCAAGTTCCCGCAGCTCGACCTGGCCTTCGAGATCCCCGACACGCTGTACGTGTTCAAGAATTGCGACGAGGCCTCGCACTCGCCCGACGGCGACGAGAAGTGGGTCCCGATCCTCACCTGCGCCTCGGGCGGCGCGGCGGCGGACCCGGACGGCGTCGGCGAGGCGGCGGCGCCCGACAGCGACGCGATCGCGCTGACCTTCTACCTCGCGCCCAAGGGCCGCCCGATCGACGAGCGCGCGGTCGCCTACTACAACAACGCCTACCAGGAGTCGGGCCTCAAGGTCGAGGAGCTCGCCTTCAACGACGACTATTTTTACAAGACCGGCATCTACGCCAAGCTGCAGGTGATGGACGAGTCCGGCACCAACGCCGTCCGCGAGATCCAGCAGTTCATGTGGCCGGTCCAGGACGTCGTCTTCATCGCCCGCATGGAGTACCCATACGGCGACAGCCGGGCCATCCAGCAGGACTGGAAGGCGATCATGCCGTACTTCAAGACGGCCGGCGACGACGCCCCGAAGTGACACAGTGACCGTCTCAGGGCTCGCAGGGGCCCGTGCGGACGGCAGGATGCGGCGCCAGCGAGGCGCCGTGCGCCGTTAATGCGAGCGTCTCGCAGGCCGCGAGCGTCACGCAGGCGATCGCGCGGTCGTTGGCGTGGCGCACTTCGAGGGTGTGGGATCCCGGCGCCGCATGCCCGCGTAGCCGGCCGTTCGCGTCGACCCGCAAGGCCGCGCCCGCGAGCGTCGCCGTGGTCGCCGGTAGACCTGGCTTTGGGGCCAGGTCGGGCGCGAGCACCAGGTGCCCCGGCAGCGGCGACGCGAGCAGGCCGTCGCGTTCGGCCGGATCGAGCGGCGTCTCGCCGAGCGCGGGGGGCCGCTCGTACACGCTGACGACGCGCCCCTGCGTCGGCCCCGGCGGCGCCAGCAACAGCCGCGCCGCGGTGCGACAGCGCCGCTCGTCGGGGTGGGTGCGCAGCTCGTCCACCAACGCGTCGATCGCAGGGTCGCAGGCCCGGGCCCGCGCACCGGCGGCGATCAGCGCCTGACAGTCCGGGCCCGGGCTGGGCGCAGGCGACGGGGCCTCCGGCGGCGCGCAGCCAGCCAGCGCGGCGACGAAGATCCATCGAGTCGGCGGAGGAGACATGCGCGAAGCAATGTCGTACGCGGCGCGCCGAGTCAAGGCGACGACCACGGCGACTTTCGGTCCGATCGACGCCTGGGCTGGCCACAAGGGGAGGATGTACGCGTCGCGGGGCTGTCTGCTCGAGGTGGTCGAACGCGCCGGTGAGGCGTTCGCGGCGATGATGACCGGACGGACTCCGCGGCGCATGAGTACGAGGTCGACGTCGAGCCCCGATGAGCTTCGCGGGTTCGTCGAGGCCGCTCGCCGCGAGGCCGAGCTTGTTGCAGCCGCGGTACGCGGGGACCCTCGCTCCGCCGAGATCGCCAGTCGCGGGCACCTGAGCGCAAGCGCGCGAGCGCGGCTTGCAAGTTGATGATGGCCGTGCGTTCCATGGATGGATGTCACGCGCGAGGCGAGGATGGTGGGCAGGGACGCTGTTGCTGGCCTGCGGTGAACCGGCGGAGACTGGCGAGGGGACGAGCACCGGGTCCACCGGCGCGGTCGATCCTTCGACGACGACGACGACGACGATGACGTCATCGACGGAGCCGACCAGCACGACCGACGTGACGCCGACATCGAGCGCGACCACCGAGATGTCGGGTGGCGCCACCGGCACGACCGGCGAGACCACGACCGGCGAGATCACGACCGGCGAGACGACCGGCGATGACACCACTGGCACGACGAGCGGGGACACGAGCACGAGCAGTGTGTGCGACGGCGGCTGCGCGATGGACTTTCACGATCTCGACGGCGATCCACGGACCGGCGAGTGCGGCTGCGAGTACGCGTGTGTCGCGGTCGGTGAGGTCGACCTGATCGATCCGGACTTCACGGATGATAACTGTGACGGGTCCGACGGCGTCGTGGCGGACTGCGTGTTCGTGTCGGTCGCGCTCGGCGACGACCTCGGCGATGGCACCCGCGACGCGCCGCTGCAGACGATCGCCGCGGCGCAGTTGCTCGCGCAGCAGCAGGGGGTGTCCGCCGTCTGCCTGTCCGGTGAGGTCCACGAGACGACGGTGACGATGCTCTCTGGCGTGCACGTCCTCGGCGGCTTCGATGCCCTCGATCCCGACTTCAAGTTTCGTCGCTCGCCGACCGCGATCTCCACGATCACGGCGACCGGCACCGTCGTCGTCGCGGATGCGATCCTCGCGGAGACCTGGCTCGCGGGCGTCTCGATCACCGCGCTGTCCGACCC
>JAYUXQ010000732.1:0-1508 GCA_043752905.1 Nannocystis sp.
CCCGACCGCGCGAGCCTGGCCGCTGCCCTCGACTACGTGCGTCGCACGCCGGCGATCAAGGACGTGCTGATCTCCGGCGGAGATCCGCTGAGCCTCGGCGACGCGCGGCTCGTCGAGATCGTCGCCGAGCTGCGCGCGATCGACAGCGTGGAGATCGTTCGTCTGTGCACGCGCAACCCCGTGACGCTGCCGCAGCGGATCACGCCCGCGTTGCTCGCCGCGCTGCGCCCGTACCATCCCATCTACGTCAACACGCACTTCAACCATCCGCGCGAGTGCACGCCGGAGGCCGCGGCGGCCCTCAATCTCCTCGCGGATGCTGGCTTCGCCGTCGGTAATCAAATGGTCCTGCTGCGCGGCATCAACGACGATCCCGCGGTCGTCGAGCAGCTCAACCGATGGTTGCTGCGCCAGCGCTGTCGGCCGTATTACATCCTGCAATGCGACCCCGTGGGCGGCACCGCGCACCTGCGTACGCCGGTACAGACGGGCATCGACATCCTCGATGCATTGCGTGGTCGCGTCAGCGGCCTCGGGGTCCCGCAGCTCGTGGTCGACCTGCCGGGCGGCGGCGGCAAGGTGACCCTCGTGCCCGAGCGACTGGTCCGTCGCATCGGTACCAGCATGGTGTTTCGGAACGGGCAGGGCCGTGAGTTCACCTACGTCGACGGTGTCCCGCCCGGGCCCGCCGCGGGCGAGGGCTGAGGCGCGCAAGCGTGGCGTGCGGCGCCTGCGTGGTGAGCCGCCACGAACCCGCCAAACCCCACGCTGCTGGCCAGGGAAGCCGCGCATCGGCCCGGGCAGACTGCTTTCTTCGGGGCGCGGCGGGGCCCGTGCATACTTCCCGACATCGGGCGTCCAAGGCCGCCCAGGAGCTACCCACGTGCGATCTACACGCCTCATCCGTACCGTCTGCCTCGCTGCTGTGCTTCCTGCCCTCGTCCTGACGGCGAGCCCGGCGCAGGCGGGAGACGGCAGCGTCAACGTCCTCGTCATCAAGGAGCAGGGGGTCGGCAGCGCGGCCCAGGCCCAGCCCTACGTCGACAAGCTGGTCGCGACGACCGCGAAGGCCAACGGCTGGGCCGCGGCCGCCGGCAAGTACGCGACCAACCGCGAGGGCGCCGAGGAGTACATCCACACCGCCGACCCGCACTTCGGGATCATGTCGCTGGGCGCCTTCCTGGCGCTGCGTGGCAAGCACAAGCTCGAGGTGCTCGGCAAGGCCGAGGTCACGCAGGCCGGCGGTCGCGAGTACCACATCGTCAGCAAGACCCAGGCGGACCTCGCCGGCTGCAAGGGCAAGACCCTCGCCAGCAACCACAGCGACGATGTCCGGTTCGCCGACAAGGTGATCGGCGAGGGTGCCTTCACGCTCGCCGACTTCACGCTCGTCGCGACCAAGCGCCCGGTGCAGACGCTCAAGAAGGTGACCTCCGGCGAGGCCGAGTGCGCCCTCATCGACGACGCCCAGCTCGCCGAGCTCAAGAAGATCGACGGCGGCGCCGCGG
>JAYUXQ010000733.1:0-4021 GCA_043752905.1 Nannocystis sp.
GGCAAGTCCCTGCGCGACGCCGAGGAGCTGCTCGACGCCGCCGTCGTCGGCGTCCGCCGCCTGGGCCAGCTGCCGACCCACAAGTTCTCGCGCAGCGAGTCCCTGCGCCCCGGCGACGCCCTCATCTGCCACGTCGCCGTCGAGGAGATCACCGGCGTGAAGACCCGCGCCGGTGTGCGCGCGAGCTGACGGCCGCGCCCTCCATGATGGCGACGCGACGCTCGCCGCTGCTGCTGCGTTCGCTCTAAACGGACCTCAGCGCGCGATCGTCACTCAGAGCCTCGATGGGCCGATCGTCGATAACTTCACCGCACGACTCCTGCTCGCAATCTACGTCTTGCACCACCAGACGTCCCGCGATGACGTGGTGAAGCAACACCTCGACATCGAACACGCGACCGTCGAACATATCATCCCGCAGCAGCCTGCCGCGGGTACGAACTGGCTGCTCGACTTCTCACCCGGGTTTCGAGAGGTTTGGACCTCTCGGCCGTGGTCCACGCCCCCCCGACCGCGAGGACGAAAAAAAGCTGCTACCGACGACGAAATCTGCGAGACTTGTCATCGTGCGGATGCCATTTGGTCTGACTTCGTGGCGCGGGGGCCTGGCGAGCGCCGTCCTGCTCGCGGGCTGTTACGGCGGCGACGAGACACAGGAGGCCGGCGACGGGACGACCGACGCTACCGCGGCGACCTCGACTCCGACGGCCCCGACGACCACGCCGACCGGCGACGACTCGACGGCCGACGGCGGCGAGAGCGACGACGGCGGCGGCCCCGAGCTCCCCGACTTCACGGTCGGGCCGCCGGTGCTGCCGCGCCTGACCCAGCAGCAGTACTTCAACACGATCGCGGCGCTGCTCGGGCCCGGCCTGCCGACCCCGCCGCTCGAGCCCGACACCAACCCGTATCTGTTCTTCAACATCGGCGCCGCGAGCACGACGCTGTCCGAGAACGGGGTCCAGCAATATGAGACCGCCGCCGACCTGTTCACGACGATCGTCTTCACCGACCCCGCGCGCCGCGAGGACCTCGTCGGCTGCCTGCCCGCCGCGCCTGGCGACGCCTGCGTCGCGCAGTTCCTCGGCAAATTCGGACGCCGCGCGTTTCGCCGGCCGCTGACCCCGGAGGAGACCGCCCGCTGGCTCGGCATGGCGACCGAGCTCGCCAGCGGCGACCCCTGGCAGGGCCTGCGCCACGCCGTCGCCGGCATGCTGCAGTCGCCCCACTTCCTCTACCGCGTCGAGCTCGGCGAGCCCGACCTCGGCGACCCCACCCGCCTGCGCTACACCACCTTCGAGATGGCGAGCCGGCTGTCGTTCCTGCTGTGGAACACCACCCCGGACGACGCGCTGCTCGACGCCGCCGCCGTCGGCGACCTGCTGACGGACGCCGGCCTCGCCGGGGAGACCGAGCGCCTGCTCCGGGACCCGCGCGCACACCAGGCGGTCCGCGACTTCTTTACGCAGTTCCTCGACCTCGGCCGCCTCGACGGCATCGCCCGCGACCCCACGCGCTATCCCCTGTTCTCGCCGACGATGATCGACTCGATGCGCACCGAGGTCCGCCTGCTCGTCGACGACCTCATCTACCGCCAGAACACCGACATCCGCGGCATCTTCAGCACCCGCCACACCTTCGTGAACAGCGAGCTGGCGACGCTGTACGGCGTCGCGGCCGAGGGCGCCACGCCGATCACCTTCGTGCCGGTCGACCTGCCCGAGGACGGCCCACGCGCCGGACTGCTGACCCTCGGCGCCTTCCTGACGATGAACGCCCACGAGATCGACACCTCACCGACCGCGCGCGGCAAGTACGTGCGCACCCGCGTGCTGTGCCAGGATGTCCCGGCCCCGCCCGACGACGCCGACTTCAACCTCGACCCCGTCGAGGGCCAGGGTCCCCAGACCCTGCGCCAGCGCCTCGAGCAGCACCGCGCCGACCCGGTCTGCGCCGGCTGTCACAGCTTCATGGACCCGCCCGGCTTCCTGTTCGAAAATTTCGACTCGATCGGCGCCTGGCGCACGCTCGACAATGGGCTCCCGATCGACGCCACCGGCGACCTCGACGGCATCCCGCTCAACAACGCCCGCGAACTCGCCGAGATGCTCAAGGACGACGCCCGCGTCGGTCGTTGCATCGTCACCCAGCTGTACCGCCACGCGATCGGCCGCCGCGACATCTTGTCGGAGAAGCCCGCGCTCGACGACATCGACGAGCGCTTCGCCGCAGAGGGCCACCGCTTCACCGAGCTGCTGAAGATCCTCGTGACCAGCGACCTGTTTCGTAGCGTCGCCGAGGAGGAGATCGACCCATGACCATCACGCCCAGGAGCCCGCTCGCCCGTCGCACCTTCCTGCGCGGCGCCCTCGGAGGCACCGCCGTCGCCCTCGGCGTCCCGCTGCTCGACGCGATGCTCCCCACCCGCAAGGCCCGGGCCGGCGACCCGACCAGCGACCCGATCTTCGGCGTGTTCTACTGGGCCAACGGCGTGCCGTGGAACGCCAAGCACGGCGACGCCCAGGCGGCGTCGGGCTACCCCGACGTGTGGACCCCCGAGGCGATCGGCCCCGGCTACGCGCCGAGTCCGTTGCTGACACCGATCGCAGCGCACCAGGTCAGCATCATCACCGGCCTCGAGCCGAAGACGATCGTCCCGCCCGATCCCCCGGGCCAGAGCGACGGTCACATGCGCGGCTGGCACGTCGCCATGACCGGCGACCAGATGCGCACCGAGGGCTTCGACCACCCGTCGCACACGATGACCGTGCTGCGCCCGACCCTCGACCAGTACGTCGCCAGCCACGAGCAGTTCTACGGCAAGACCCCGCCGCGCTTTCGTTCGCTGGCGCTCGGCGTCAGCACGGCCCGCTTCCACGACTACGGCCACTGGAACGCGATCTCGTACACCGGCCCCGACGCGGCCAACCTGCCGATCAGCAACGCCGCGCAGCTCTATGGCATGCTGTTCGACGTCCCCGGCGACCTCGTCGCGCTCGGCCGTCGCGCCCGATTGTTGGATGCCGTGCTCGAGGACGCCCAGAGCCTGCGGGTGCGCCTCGGCGCGACCGACCGCCACCGCCTCGACGATCACCTCGCCAGCCTCGACGAGATCCAGCGTCGCCTCGAGCTGACCTCGGGGACATGTGAGACCGTCCCGCCGGTGCCGCTCGACTCGGGCGACCTGCTGGTCCAGACCCAGGTGATGAGCGAGCTGCTCGCCGCGGCCCTGCGCTGCGACCTGACCCGCGTGTTCTCGTTCATGTTGACCGCGCCGGCCACCACCCACGTGTTCACCAACCTCGGCGTCGCCAACGACATGCACAAGGTCTGTCACGACGGCGCCTGGGAGCAGGTCCGGGCGATCACCGACTATCAGATGCAGGCCTTCGCGCGCCTGCTCGATCAGATGGCCGTCAAGGACGCGATGGACACCAGCCTGCTCGACCGCGCCTGCATCTTCGGCACCTCCGAGTACGGCGAGGGCTGGCAGCACAGCGACCGCGAGATGCCCGTGCTCCTGGCCGGCCGCGCGTGCGGCAAGCTGGTCGCCAACGTCCACGTGCGCGAGGACCTCGGCAACATCAGCAAGGCCCAGGTGACGATGTTGCGCGCGATCGGCCTCGACACCCCCAGCTTCGGCTTTAGCGGCGGCGAGACCAGCGACCAGTTCTCCGAGCTGCTCGCGCTGTGACCGTCGACCCATGACGCCCGCCGACCCTCGCCTGGCCCGCTCGTTGTTCGCGTGTCTCGTGCTCGTCGGCTGCGCCAGCGGCGGCGCAGCCGAGGGCGGCGGCGGCCTGTCCCAGGGCGTGATCACCGGCGACGACGGCAGCAGCGCGGGCGAGACCACGTCCGGCACGACCGGCAGCGAACCGACGTCCTCGAGCGGCGACGTTCCGGACACGACCGAGGACGCAGGAAGCACGTCCACCGGCGAGCCCGCCACGACGAACGACCCGCCGCCGGACTGCGGCCCGCTCGACCTGTGCGGCGTGCAATGCGTCGACCTCGTCGACGA
>JAYUXQ010000734.1:0-4018 GCA_043752905.1 Nannocystis sp.
GCAGAGTTCGCGGCCGAGACCCTCGGCCTCGACGTGCTCCATGGCAGCCTGCCGGATCGGCTTCCGGTGTCCGGGCCCTTCGATGTCGTGACATTGATCGATGTGCTCGAGCACATCGACGACGATGTCGCGGCCGCGCGGGCGGTGCACGACATCCTTCGTCCGGGAGGTCTACTGGTGGCGAGCGTGCCGGCGGTGCCGCTGCTGTGGGGCGAGCACGACATCTCGGTGCACCACAAGCGGCGTTACATGGCGAACACGCTGCGACCGGTGCTCGACGCTGCAGGGTTCGAGATCGAGCGGATGACGTATCATACGTCGCTGCTGTTCCCGGCGGTGTTCGCCCAGCGGATGTGGAGTCGGCTGCGCAAGGGCATCAAGGAGCACGCGGAGTACCCGGTGAGGGTGCCCCCGGCGATTATTAATAAACCGTTTTATTCGATCATGAACCTCGAGCGAAAGCTGATGCGGCGCTTCGACATGCCCATTGGTTCCTCTCTGGTGGCGATCTGCCGGCGCCCGGGGTGAGCGGGCGCCGGCGGGCCGAGCACGGGACGGCGGCTGCGCGCCGCGGCGGCCCGCCGAAGGTCGGCCGCGGACCTCAACACGACCTCAACATCCGGCCTCCATAGTGCCTGGGCGACCCAGGAGGCCCGATGTCCGCCCATCCACGAAGTCTTGTGTTCATCTCGATGTTGCTGTCCGCGTGCGCGGCCGAGTCGAACGGCGCCGACGAGCCGATGTCCGATGACGCGCCGGTCTGGTACCCCGAGGTGCAGACGCTGGTGCTGCGCCAGTGCGGCGCGTGCCACACGGACGGCGGCGACGCCCCGTTCGCCCTCGACGACTACGCGCTGGCCCGGGCGACCGCGCCGGCGATGCTCGCGGCGATCGAGGACGGCTCGATGCCGCCGTGGCACGCCGACCCCGCGTGCCAGCACTTCGCGGGCGAGCGCGCGCTCACGGACGCCGACAGGGCGACGCTGCGCGCCTGGGTCGACGCGGGGACCCCCGCGGGGGACCCCGCGGACGCGGCGCAGGTCGAGCCGACGGCGCCGCAGAGCTTCACGCCGAGCTTCGTCGGTGCAGTGCCAGGCTACACCCCCTCGACCGCGGAGCTCGACGACTGGCGCTGCTTCCCGATGCCCGGGATCGAGTTCACACGGGAGACCTGGCTGGTCGGCTCGGAGGTGGTCCCGGGCTCGCCCGCGGTGCACCACGCGATCATCAGCGCGCTCGCGCCCGAGCTGGCGGCCGACGCCCTCGCCGCCGACGAGGCCGACCCGGGGCCGGGCTACGCGTGCTTCGGCGGCCTGCTGCCGGGCATGGACCTCACGCAAGGCATGGGCTTCCCGACCACCAGCGTCCCCAACCAGATCGGGATCTGGGTCCCGGGCATGCAGCCGGAGCTGCTCACCGACGGCACCGCGCGGCAGGTCGCACCCGGCAGCCTGGTCGTGGCCCAGGTGCACTACAATCTCCTCTCCGTGGAGCCCACGCCGGACCACACCGAGGTGCGCCTGCTCGACAGCGACGCGCCACCGCAGCGGCTGCGCAGCACCGGCCAGCTCCACTATTACGACCTGAAGATCCCCGCGGGCGCGGCCTCGACGAGCTTCACCAGCCGCATACCCTATTACTCAGCCGACCCGCTCGAGCTGGTCGCCTTCACCGGCCACATGCACCTGCTCGGCAGCTCGATCGGCGCCCGCGCGCAGACGCCCGACGACGGCGAGATGTGCCTGGTCGAGGTCCCGCGCTGGGACTTCCACTGGCAGCAGCGCTACAGCAAGTCGGTCGCCGAGGCGCTGGTCGTGCCCCCGGGCTCAACGCTGGCGCTCACCTGCGCCTACGATAACTCGGCCGCCAACCAGCCAGTGGTCGAGGGCGCGAAGCAGCAGCCCCGCGAGGTCGGGTGGGGCGAGAGCTCGCTCGACGAGATGTGCCTGATGTTCATCGAGCGCCTCGAGGACTACGCGCCGCTCCCGGAGGCCGCCGCGAGCAAGTGCTCGGCGAGCGCCGGGTGCCTCGCCAGCTGCGCGGGCAGCCGGACCCGCTGCCTGCTCGAGTGCGAGGACACCGAGTTCGCGTGCGTCGGCTGCGTCGTCAACGCGGTGCCCGGCTGCGCGATCGACTGCGCGGCCCCGCTGGCCGCCGAGATGAAGTGCCTCGAGGGCTGCGCCCTCGCCACGCTGATGCTCGACGGTAACTTCGGGGCCTGCTTCGCCGCCGAGTGCGGCGACGTGTACGATCAATTCACGGCCTGCCTCGACGGCCACATCGCCGACGGCACCTGCAGCGCGCCGCTGGCCGCCTGCGGGGCGGAGCTCTAGGCGATGGCGCGGCCGCGGGTGCTGGTCGTCGAGGACGACGTCGCGGTCGGCTCGCAGCTGATCGTCGGCCTGCAGCGCGCCGGCATGGACGCGCTGCGGGTCGGGAGCGTCGCCGCGGCCGCGGCGTTGAGCGTCACCGGCTTCGACATCATCCTCCTCGACATCGGCCTGCCCGACGGCGACGGCGACGAGCTGCTGCTGCGCTGGGCCGCGGGCCCGTGCCCGCCGGTGCTGGTGCTGTCGGCCCGCACCGACCTGCGCACCCGCCTGGCGGCGCTCGGCCAGGGCGCGGTCGACTTCGTGCCCAAGCCGTTCTGGATGGACGAGCTGCTGCTGCGGATCCGCCTGCGCGCGCAGCTGCGGAGCCCGAGCACGCTACAGATCGCCGACGTCGAGGCCGACCTCGACGGCGGGTGGATCGTCCGCGCCGGCGAGGAGCGAGTGCACCTCACCCCGGCCGAGCGCGCCGCCCTCGGGCTGCTGGTCAACCGCCGCGGCCGCGCCGTCTCGCGGGCCCAGCTCGGGGCGGCGATCGGCGGCGACGACCTCGAGGCCCCCGCCGACCGCACGGTCGACTCCCACATCTCCCGCCTGCGCCGCAAGCTCGGCCCCGCCGCGGCCGCCTGGGTGCACACGATCGCCGGCCGCGGCTACCGCTTCGATCCCCCGGAGGGCGAGGCGTGAGGCTGTCGATGACCACCCGCCTCGTGCTCGTCGCCGGCGCCTCGACGGTGCTCTACGGCCTCGCGTTCCAGGCGGTCCCGGCCCTGCGTATGCACGCGACCGCGCGGGCCGCCAGCGCCGCCCTGCTCGCCGAGGCCAGCGCGCCCGCCACCGGTCCGGCCCTGCTCGCCGACTGCGAGCGCGACCCGGGGCACTTCCTGCGCTTTCGCCAGCAGGTGGTGCTGCGCGCCCACGACCGCTCGGGTGCGGCGCTCTCGGGCGAGGCGCGCCCGTGGATCGCCGACGAGGCGATGCGCTCGGCGCTCGCGGCCGGACCCGGGGCCCGATTGCGCGAGTCGCGGTGGCTGCTCGGCCGCGACGCGCTGGTGACCGGCGCGCCCAGGTGCCCGCTGCTGGTCACCGAGCCGCTGCTGCCGCTGCCCCCCGGGAACCTCGTCGAGCCGGTGGTGCTCGGGATGTTGCTCGGCCTCGTGGTCGTGATCGGCACGACCCGCGTGCTCGGCGTGCGACCGCTGCAACGCCGCCTCGCCGAGCTCGCCGCCGCGGCCGACCAGGTCGGGCGACCCGGCTTCGCCGCCGCCGGCGGTCCCCCGGCGACGCACCCTGACGACCTCGAGCGGGTCGCGGTGGCGCTGACGTGTGCACATACGCGGATCCTCGGCGACGCCGCGCTGCTCCAGGCCCAGCGCGAGGCGGTCGAGCGCCACCTCGCCGACGTCGCCCACGACGTGCGCACCCCGGTCGCCGCGCTATCGTTGATCGTCCAGGCCTGGGCCGTGGCGGGGCCGAGCCCGGAGGCGGCGGCGGCGTTGCGCGAGGTGGCCTACCTCGGGCTGCTGCTCGACAACCTGCATCAGGAGACCCGCGACCGCGTCGCGCTCGACGAGCAGCGGACCCCGGTCGACGCCGAGGCCCTGCTCGAGCGGGTCGGCGAGCGCTTCCGGCGGATCGGTGAGGCCCACGGGGTCCGCGTCGAGACGCTCGTCGAGGCCCCCGGCCTG
>JAYUXQ010000735.1:0-4017 GCA_043752905.1 Nannocystis sp.
GCTTGCCGCGCGACAGGCAGTCGATCCAGCCCACCGAGAACGGCCACTGTTCGCCGGATCGCTTGAGCGCGTCGACGAACTGATCGATGTCGTCGATGCGCTCGCTCTCCGAGTAGATCCACGGCGTCGGGATCGCCTGCGTCTGACACTCGACCTCGAGGATGTGCCCCGTCAGCCCCATCCCGCCGACCGTCGCCCAGAACAGCACCGGCTCGCGATCCGGCCCGCACTCGACGATCGACCCGTCCGCCATGCGCACCCGCAGCGCGCGCAGATGCGACCCGAAGCCGCCGAAGCGGTGGTGTCCCTTGCCGTGCACGTCGGCCGCGACCATCCCCCCGAGGCTCACGAACTGCGTGCCCGGCGTCGCGCTGACGAACCACCCGCGCCGTAAAAACAGCCGATTGAACTCCCACAGACTAAAGCCCGCCTCGGCCCGCAGCACGCCCGAATGCGGGTCCCAGCCGATGATGCGGTCCGCCAGTCGTGTGCCGACCACCTCGCGCCGGCCCGGTGGCGGCAGGGACGAGTCGCCGTACGACCGCCCGAGCCCGCGCGACAGCACCGCGCCCTGCGTGACCGCCTCGAGGTCCTCCGATAAAACCTCGACCCCCGGCACCCCGAGGTTGCCCCAGCCCGCCAGCGTCGGTGCTCGCTCCGTCACGCGGCGAAGTGTAGCCGCCCCACCGGCCTCTCCGCTATCCTCCCGCGGTGTCCACCGCCTCGCGCCCCCGGATCCTGGTCGTCAGCGGCTCCGCTCGCCAGGACAGCAACGTGCACGAGCTGGTCAAGATCGCCGCGGAGACCGCCGGGAGCCTCCATGCCGACGTCCAGGTCCTGCGCCTGCACGAGCTCGCGCTCCCCGTCATGCGCCACGGTGACCTCGACCAGGACAGCCTCGCCGCCGTGAAGACGATCCGCGCCAGCGCCGACTGGGCCGACGGCTTCATCCTCGTCACCCCCGAGTACCACGGCAGTATGTCCGGCTGCCTCAAGAACTGGTTCGACTTTTTATATGCCGAGCTCGCCGGCAAGTTCGCTGGCGTGCTCGCGGTCACCGGCGGCGGCGGCGGCGACATGTCGATCACCGCCGTCAAGACCAGCTTCTCCTGGTGTCACGGCTTCACCCTCCCGTACCACGCGGCCGCCCGCGGCGCCGACTTCGGCCCCGACGGCGCCCTCGCAAACCTGGTCGTGCTCGACCGCGTGCGCCGCGTCGCGCACGACGTCGTCCGCTACGCCCCCGTCCTGCGTCAGACCTTCGAGGCCGCCCGCGCGCTCGGCCGCGTCGTCGAGGCCGGCGTCGCCGGCACCCACGCATAAACGATGCCCGCACCCGACGCGATCCGCCTGCTCGTGATGACCTGTCCCGAAGACCAGGCCGATCACCTGCTCGCCACCCTCCTGACCGAACGCCTGATCGCCTGCGGCAACATCATCCCCGGCGTGCTCTCACGCTACTGGTGGCAGGGCGAGCTGTGCCGCGACGCCGAGGTCCTCGTCCTCATGGAGACCGCCGCCGATCGCGTCGACGCTGCCATCACGCGCCTCGCCGCGATCCACCCTTACGACGTCGCCAAGATCCTCGCCTTCACCCCCGTCGCCGGCCACGCGCCGTACCTCGAGTGGGTGCATACCGTCACCCGCTGCGCGACCCCGTGAACCAGTGAACCAGCGAACCAGCCGCGCCGCCTCGGCTGGCCGCACGAACGCCACATACGCCGCGAGCACCAGCGGCGTGAACCACACCACATACATCATCGCCCAGATCCCGAGGTGCATCAGCGCCCCGAATCCCAGCCAGAGCTTCCTCAGGTCCGGGAACCACCGCTTGCCGGTCGCCTCGCGCAGCCACAGCACCAGCGTGAAGCCGGCGAAGCCGACCTCCCACACCAGCACCGCCCACGTCATCGGCCGGAGTACGTACGGCTGCAGCATCGCCAGCCAGCGCGTGACATCGACGTGGCGGTTGTACGGGTTGACCACCGAGTAGTAGATCGCGGTCCCGTCGCCCTTCCACGTCGGCCCGGTCTTGAGCAGCCCGGTCGCCGTGTACATCACCGCCAGCTGCAGCTGGATCACCCGCCTGCACCACACGGGCACTGGCCCGCCCTTGCCGCGCCAGCGCGCGTCGAGGCTCAGCCCGCGCCCGCCCGGCGCCAGCGCCAGCCACAGCATCAGGCACGTGTGCAGCTGATCCGGCATCGCGTACAACAGCGGATTTCGCCCGACCATGCTCGCCCACACCACGAACGCCACGATCGCCGCCGGTCGCGTGTACAGCCCGACCAGCCAGAGCAAGTGCGCGACGACCCCGATCCCGAAGATCGTGCGCACGATCCAGACCTCGTCGAACCACAGGAACAGCGACAGCCGGCTGTGAAACGCCTGCCGCGCGAACTCTCCGCCGACCATCGATGCGTTCGAAAAATACTCGTCGACCGCGCCGAGGTGACCGAGCAAGCTCAACGTGAACACGCTGACCAGCGCGATCCGGCATAGTCCGAGCGCGGTCGGGTCCTCGTCGCCCGCGACCGTCGCGTCGAGCACCCGCGCGAACCATCCCGGCCTGTCCCCGGGGACAGGTCCACCTGCCCCATCGGCCATGTCACCGCTGGCCGTCACCCTGCCGCCCCGCGCCGCGTACGGTCCGCGGCGATCATCTCCCGCGCCGGCGAGCTGTCGCAGCGGACCGACTGCAGCTCCGTGCGCGTCAGCGGCCCGAGCGCGGGCCGACCCTGCACCACCGCGTCGGGGTGCGCCAGGGTCCGCCGCAGGCGCTCCGCGACGATGCGCCGTGGTGCCTCGCCGCGGCGCCGGTCCTCACGCACGCACACCCCACGCATGTACCAGAGCCGGTGTGCGCTCGGCTTCTCGCCGGCCGAGAAACTGCGCCAGATGTCCACGCGCCGCTTCTGCCAGTCCCACACCGTCCCCCAGCCCTGCTCGGCGGCGACCGCCTCCTCGAGCGGCACGCGCGTGCCATCGGCGAGCTCGGCGTAAAGCGCCAGATAGCTCTGCGCCCGCTGCGGATCCGGCGCGTACATCCGCCAGCTCTGGATCAGGCTGACCCTCCGCATTTCGCCCGCCAGCGGCCCCGCCCACGGCCCCGGCACCAGCGGCCCGACGATCAGCGCCCCGATCGCCAGCGCCGACAGCGTACGCACCGAGCGGACTACCCAGCCCACCTCACCGCCGCCTCCGCGCGATCCCCAGCAGCGCCAGCAGCATCGACATCATCGACATCATCGACATCATCCCCGCGAGACCCCGATCTTTACCATCCGCACGACACGCGCAGCTCGACTCGGCGCCGCCGATCATCAACTCCGGTGAGCCGATGCCCGCGTCCCCGGCCGCCTCGCTGTCGCTATCCGTATCGGTGTCACCGAGGTCCGCGTCGACATCCACTTTACCCTCGTCGAGGAACTCGGTCGGCAGGCTGAGCACCGCGACGCCCGACGCTGCGATCTCGGCGCTGGTCTGGTTCCCGAGCGCCACGTGCACGATCTCGCCGGGCCGGAACCCACGCAGCACCAGCTGATTATCCGAGGTCCCGAGCAGGCTCGCCGTAAACTGATGGTCCCAGTCGCCCGCCACCGCGATCACCTCGCGCACCGACGGCTTGCTGCCATCGGGCGCCCGATCGAGGGCCGTCAGCGTGTACGTGAACGCGATGCGCGCATCCTCGCGCTTGAGCAGCACGACCACGCCGGTGGGACTGTCGGGCACCTCGTCGTTCTCACCGGCACGAAACCGGACCACGATGTTGTCGCTGCCCACCGGCACCTCGTGGCGCAGCTGCATCGGCCCCGGGAAGAACGGCGTCACCGCGGCGCCCTTGGGTCGCAGGTACATCGTGCGCCCGGCGCTGACCCGCGTCGGATCGACGATCACGCGCGGACAGTCGTACAGCCCACGCGTGTCGAACGCGCGGATCAGGGTATCCATCTCGCTCGCCGACCACCCCGCGTCCTCGGCCAGCTCGAGCACCGTCCAGCTCGCCGTCTCGAGGTC
>JAYUXQ010000736.1:0-9861 GCA_043752905.1 Nannocystis sp.
TCCCCGGACGCCCGCGGGGCGTCGCTTCAGGGTGAGAGCTCGACGGCCTGGATCTCGCCAAAGCCTTTGGCCGCGACCACGCGCAGGCGCCGGGCGGTGCCGAGCTCGGTGTCGCGGATGCACGACGGCAAGGTGAGCACGTGGCCCGGCTTGGCGGCGGCCTCGAGGCGGGCGGCGAGGTTCACGGTCTCGCCGATGACGGTGTACTCGAGCCGCGCGCGCGAGCCCATGTTGCCCTGGACGAGCGGCCCGGCGGCGACCCCGACGCGGATCCGCAGCGGGCGACCGCCGTCCTCGGCGAGCTGGGCGTTGCAGCGGTCGAGCGCGCGCTGCATCGCCAGGCCGCAGCGCACCGCGGCGTGGCTGAGCGCGCCGAGGTCCTGCTGGCCGTCGGGCGAGATGAACACGACCATCATGCCATCGCCCATGCGCTTGTCGATGATGCCGCCATGCGCGAGGACCACGGCGTCCATGTGCTCGAAGTAGATGTTGAGCTGGCGGACGATCTCCTCGGCGCCGACGCTGTTGCAGCGGCGGGTGAAGCCCTTGATGTCGGCGAACAGCACGGCGCCCTGGGTGTGGCGGCCGCCGAGCACGACCTCCTCTTCGGGGTTGATGCGGATCTCGGCGAGCAGGTGCGGCGGGAGGTAGCTGGCCGTCTTGCGCTGGGCGAGCTCGGCCTCGCGGTGCTCGAGGTAGGCGTCGTCGATCTGGCGCAGCAGCACGGGGATGCTACTGCGCACATACTCGCGGATCCGTTGCAGCTCGGCGTAGGGGTCGGCGACGGCCGGCGCGTCCTCGTGAAAGATGTCGTAGCGGCAGTGCTCGGCGCCCGGGTCCTGGTGAATGCAGTGGGTGTGTTCGACGCGCGCCGGCGGCAGGTTCCAGATCGTCGGGATCGCCTCGAACAGACCCCGGCGGCTCCAGCACGCGCCCGGGCGGTCGGCGACCTCGCCGGTCATCAGGGCGCGTACGCTGGCGAAGCCGGGCCCGTGGTCGACCAGCTGCATCCTCGTGATGCGGTTGCCCTTGCTGTACATCTTCTCGATGTCGCCGAAGAATCCGCCGGGCCCCTGCATCGCCCACAGCAGCAGCCACAGCGGGCCCATGCCCTGGCGCTTGAACATGCTGCCGGCCGAGTCGCGCCAGTGTTGCCACAACGGGTGGTCGTAGCCCGGCGAGGTCTCGAGGCCGTAGAGGCAGTGGGCGGCGGCGTCGCAGAAGCGGCGGTCGAACTCGACGGAGGTCCAGCGCTCGGAGTCTCGCAGGTACTCGAGGCTGAGGCCGGCGTCCTCGACGATGCGCGAGGTGACGGCCTCGCCGAAGCGCTCGCTGAAGAAGGTCGCAAGGCTCAGCGCGAAGCGATTACTGAGGTGCGCCTTGGTCAGCGCGGGATCGTAGGTGCGCGCGCGCATGCGACGTCACACCAGCGTATCCGCTTCGAGGGAAGTCCGCGTGGGGGCCTGCGACCATGGATGGTGGCCACGGTGTGTTATCCGGCGATCGACCACAGCAGCAAGACGCTGGCGGCGACCCGCAGCAGCTCGACCGGCCAGGCCCAGCGGCGGCGCTCGAACAGGCCGGCCCACACCACCGCACTGGCGCTGACCAGGCCGACGCCCGCCAGCACCTGCGGAGCGGACAGCGAGGGTCCGTAGATCAGCAGGAGCATGGTCGCGGGGACCGCCAGGATCGTCTGTGCGGTGATGTAGAGGCCGAGCCCACGCCGTGCCGGCGCGTCGTACCGCTGGCTCGCGCGCAGCCGCAGCGCGTCCGGGCCGAGGTCATGGTCCAGCGGAGTGGACGCGGCCCCGGGGCGCCAGCCGGGGGTGGGCGAACAGGGCGTACAGGCGGTCGCGCCAGCGCGGCGCCGCGGCGACGAGGCCGGCTATTTCGCCGAAGTAGTGGAAGTTGGCCCACAGCGGATTGAGGCTGCGAAGCGGCTTGGTGGTCCCGTACACCGGCCGCTCACGCTCGGGCTCGAAGGTCCCGAAGATGCGATCCCAGGTAATGAGGATGCCGGCGTAATTACGATCGAGGTAGTGCGGGTTGATCGCGTGGTGGACCCGGTGATGCGACGGCGTATTGAGCACGCGCTCGACCGGACCGAGGTGGCCGACCAGCTCGGTGTGGATCCAAAACTGATACAGGGTATTGAGCGCCTTGGCGGCCGCGTAGACCAGCGGCGGGCCTGCGCCAGTGTCCGATGGCTTGCAAGTACGCGGGTCATGTGCGCTCGCGCGCTGGCGCATCCGGCGGCGCGCTCAGGCGCCGGCCTTGAGCCAGGTGTCGAGCCAGGCCTCGACGGTCTCGTGCCAGCGCAGGCTGTTCGCGGGCTTGAGGACCCAGTGGTTCTCGTCCGGGAAGAACAGGAACTGGCTCGGCACACCGCGGCGCTGCAGCGCCGTGAAGGTGGCGAGGCCCTGGGTCTCCGGGATGCGATAGTCGAGGCCGCCGTGGATGACGAGCATCGGCAGCTTCCACTGGTCGACGTGGTTGACCGGGTTATGCAGCTCGTGTTTGGCCTGCTGCTCCCAGTACGGGCCCTTATGCTCCCACTCGGGGAACCATAGCTCCTCGGTGGCGTAGTACATCATACGATTATCGAACACGCCGTCGTGGTTGACGAGGCATTTGAAGGCATCTTGCCACTGGCTGGCGATCCAGTTGACCATGAAGCCGCCGTACGAGGCCCCGAGCGCGCACACGCGGGTGTCGTCGATCCACGGATTTTGCGCGATCGCGGCGGCGAGGCCGGCCTTGAGGTCGACGAGCGGCTTGCCGCCCCAGTCGTCCTGGATCGCGTCCGTGAACGCCTGGCCGTAGCCGGTCGAGCCGTGGAAGTCGATCGTCACCACGGCGTAGCCGGCGCCCGCGTATGTGTGCGGGTTCCAGCGGTAGTTCCAGCGGTTGCCAAACGACCCCTGCGGTCCGCCGTGGATGATGAAGGCGAGCGGATACTTCTTGCCCGGGTCGAAGTCGACGGGCTTGACCACCATGCCGTGCACGGTGTCCTTGCCGGCGCCCTTGAACTCGAGCGGCGTCATCTCGCCCATCTTGACCGCCGCCAGCTTCGCGGCGTTGATCGTCGTGTGCGTGCGCAGGTCCCCGCCGCCGAGGTCGACGCTCCTGAGCTCGTCCGGGCGGTGCAGGGAGTTGTGCAGGAACACCACGCGGTCGCCCGCACGGCGCAGGTGACTGACCGCCCCGTCCGCCACGACGACCCGCGGCGAACCGCCCGCGAGGTCGAACGCGAACAGCGGCGTCTGCCCGTGGTCCTGCGCGGTGACGTACAGCGACTTGCCGTCGGCCGAGAACATCAGCTCGTCGGCGGAATGGTCCCACGCGGGGGCCAGCTCCTTCGCCTGTCCTTCGGGCCAGGTACGCAGCATCACGCCGAAGCGGTCGGCCTCGAAGCCGGGCCGCTTCATCGAGCGATAGGCCAGCGTCTTGCCGTCGGGTGCGAACACCGGGCTGGTGTCCCACGCGGGGTTGTCCCCGGTGAGGTTCCTCGGCGGCGCGGAGCCGTCGGTGGGGACGACGAACAGGTCGAAGTTGGTCGACCACGGCTCGGTCTTGCTGGCGACGCGCGCGCAGAACACGATCTGCGCGCCGTCGGGGCTAAAGGTGTACTCGTCGGCGTCACCGAACGGCTTGGAGGGCACGTCGGCGTCGAGGGCGTGGGTCACGTCGATCGCGGGCCGGCTGCCGTCGATCGGCCAGGTGAACAGGTGGCTGCGGCGGTCATCTTTCCAGGTGTCCCAGTGCCGCGCGAACAGGCGGGTATGCAGCTGCCCCGAGCCGTTACGCTTCACGCCGCGCTCCTTGAGCCGCTCGGCCGTGCAGGCGAGGATCTTGTCGGCCTCGCAGTCCGGGAACACCTCGGCCGCGAACGCGATCGTGCGACCGTCGGGGCTGACGCCGAAGTTGCTGACGTCGACGGGCAGCTCGCTCAATACCACCGGCGCGTCGCCGTCGAGCGATCCGCGAAACACCTGCATGACGCCCTCGTGCCGGGCGAGAAACAGGAACTTGCGGCCGTCCGGCAGCCAGCGCGGGCTATCCTCGTTGTCGGGGTGCCGCGTGATCTGGATCGGCGCCCTGCCACCATCGAGCCCGACGACCCACAGGTCCTTGCGCCCGCGGTTCTCCTCGAGGTCCGTCTTGCGCAGGGTGTACAGCACCTGCGCGCCGTCGGGGCCGACCTGCGGGTCGCCGATGCGGTCGAAGGCCAGCAGGTCGCGCGCCGAGAATGGATGCTCACCGACCGGCGCGATCGCCTGATCGCGAAACGGCGCCGGCTCGGCCGTGACCGGCGACGCGACGGTCGGGCAATTGACGGGACACTCGCCGCGGGGCGCCCGGCCCTCGCAGGCGAGCAGCAGGCCGACGGCACACACAGGGACAATGGCGAGGCGACGCATGACCCGCGCAGGGTACAGCTGGCGTGAACCCGGGCGTAGTTTCAGGCGATGCCTGAAACGTGCCGCCCCGGTCCGGGCATGCGCGTTCGCGCACGCACCACTTCAGCGAACGAAGCTCTCGGTCCAGCTCGGGCGCGGCGGGGTGCCCAGGCCGAGCACGTCGGCCCACGCGGAGTCGGTCTGACGACCTCGGAGATCAGCACCTGACGCTCGAAGTCCAGCAGCATGCTGTCGAACGACCTGTGCAGCGCGTGAAGGAGGCTGTCGGTCGAGATGAAGACCAGCATGTCGTTGAAGTAGAGGTCGAGGTAGGTGCTGGCGAAGGTGAAGGTCGGCGAATCTCCGACGGCGACGAGGAGTTCGCCAGCGGTTATCTCAAGCGCTGGGCTCAGGCCGTCGAGCGCCGCCTCGCCGAGATCGGCGCCGGCCCCTTCACCGCCGGCGAGAACATCCACGTCGTCGACATCAAGCTGTACATGGCCATGCGCTGGTTCGCCTCGGGCAACGTCGACCATGTGCCCCGCGACGTGTTCGCCGGGTTCCCCCCGAAGATCGTCGCCTGGTACGCCCGCTAAATACGCCGATCGGGCGCCGGCAAAATTTAGCGCCGACACGCCCGGTGACCTCGGTTATCCTCCGCGCCATGCAGCGTTTTCGCTCCCTCGCGGATATCCAGGGCTTCCTCGAAGAGACTGTCTACAGCAGCGACAAGTTCTACCGCTGTCCGGCGCGGGTGCTGGTCGACCGACGGGCGCACTGCGTCGACGGGGCGCTGCTCGCCGCCGCGGCGCTGCGCCAGCTCGGCTATCCGCCCTTGGTCGTCGACCTGCGGGCGCATCGCGACGACGACCACGTGATCGCCGTGTTCCAGCGCCACGGCCACTGGGGTGCGATCGCCAAGAGCAACGTCGTTGGTTTACGGTTCCGCGAGTCGGTACATACCACGCTGCGCGAGCTGGTGATGACCTACTTCGAGTCATACTACAACCTCGAGGGTTTCCGCGTGCTGCGGTCCTACAGCGACCCGGTCGACCTCTCGGTCTTCGACGACCTCGACTGGGAGCACAACGACGACGTCATCGAGCCGCAGATCTGCACCGCCCTCGACGACGCGCCGCACCACGAGCTCATGACGCCGGAGATGATCGCCGCGCTGCACAAGATCGACAAGCGCAGCTACGACGCCGGCCTGATCGGCGCCGACCCAGAGGGCCTCTACAAGCCGACCTGAGCCGCTGTCGTGGCGCCTGGACGAGCTCGGTTCACGGCAGGTAAGCGACGACCGCCCCGGGCGTCTATCACGACCACGGGCGGGGCGAGCCGGCGACATCGCCGCCGGCCTGAGCGAGCATTGTCGCCAGGATCCTTTTTCTTTGATCGACCCTGTAGGGTTTCGCTGCGCCGCCGCACTGAAGGGAGCAGGAGCTCAGTCATGCAAGATTTCTTCGATTTCTATCAGTTCGGTGGTTTCTTCAACAACATCGTCAGCCTGTTCTGTCTCGCCGCGCTGGCTACCATCGTGATGTATCTGGTCGCGCCGCGCCGCCCCGGGGTCGAGCCGCAGCTGCTTGGGCTGGGTGAGCGCTTCGCGGCGCTCGGCGTGGCGGCGGGCGTGCTCGGCCTGGTGTTCAACATCATCGAGATGAGCGCCGCGCTGGCGACCATCTCGGCCGATCTGTTTTTCCCGGCGATGAATCGCGCGCTGTCGATCGTCCCGATCCCGCTGGCGTGGTCGCTGCTGTGCGCGATCCCGATCTGGGTCACCACCACCTGCCTGCGGCACCGGGCCCTCGCGCTCTGATGCCCCCGTGGAGCCCGGTCCCGCGGCCGGGGCGGCCCCCTGAAGAAAGATCGTCGCGGCTCGTGTAGGGTTCTGGTTCGCCGCGACACTGTGGTCCGCGTGATGATCGAGCCGCTCACCACAACCGCCCCGTTGATCGGCAGCACCGTCGCCGTGGTCGTCGGCGGGCTCGCGCTGTTCGCCATGCTCGCGCTGCCGGCCCTGCGCGCCCCGGCCATGCTGCTCGGGCTCGCTCGCTGGCTTTCGAGGTACCTCACCGGCCTGCTGCATCGCCGGGCCATCCTCGCCGACCCCACCAGGCCGCTGCGGGTCGCCGGCCTCTCCACCCCCCTCGCCCGCCTCATCCTCCAGACCCGCACCACCGCCCTCGAGCTGCGACGCTGTAGCACCGAGGCCGGCGAATGGCCCGAGGAGACCGCACCGCTCGCCACCCCGCGCAGCGGCTGGCGTGAGTCGCTGTTCGGCGGGGCACGCTCGCCGCTGACGGAGGTCCGCGGCGAGGTGTTCGAGTGGATGCGCGTCGTCGAGACCCTGCCGACCGCCGAACGCGAGGTGCTGGTCGGGCTCGGCGTCGACATCGACGCGGTCCGCCGCGCGCTCACCGACGGCGCCGCGGACCGCCCCGCACGCGACGTGGTGCGGGCCCTCGCCGGTCTGTTGTGGGACATCGACGAGCGGCTGGCCGGCGCCAGCCCGTCGGGCTATCGCGCCAGCGGAGGCGAGCACGCCGCGGTCATCCCGATCCACGACGCCCCGGCGCCGCCGCTGCGGACCGACGACAGCGAGAGCCGGGCGGACGACCGGGTTCATCGCGCGCGCTGGGCCGGCACCCTCGCCGACCACGGCCGCGGGATCTCGCGGATGGCCGGCAGCTACACGCGCGGGGCCGCCGAGCGCGAGGACCTCGAGCAGGACATCGCCCTGGCCCTGTGGCAGGCGCTGCCGACCTTTCGCGGCGAGTCCTCGCTCAAGACCTTCGCCTACAGGGTCGCCCGCTACTGCTGCTTTCGCCACGTCCGCCGCCGCAAGGACCTCGAGGACTCCGCCGACCCGACGACCGTGGCCGACCCCGGCGCGTGCATCGAGTCGGCGATCCTCCGCGCTGACCAGCGGGCCCGCATCGAGCAGGCGCTGACCGATCTGCCCGACACCCTCGAGTCCGTGCTCACCCTCCACCTGACCGGGCGGTCCGACGCGCAGATCGCCGAGACCCTGGGGATCTCCGAGCGCAACGTCTCGGTCCGTCTCTCGCGCGCGCGGGCCCACCTGCGCCGGCAACTCGTCGCCGCCTGAGACCTCGACGGTGTCGTGAGTCTCAGCCGATCCGTCGCCGCCGCGCCGCGAACACCACCAAGAATGCGAGCCACCCCGCGTGGCCCCCAGGTCCCCCGACCGCACAGCCCCCTGCGGTCGCCGACGGCTTCGCGGGCTCCACTGGCTTCGCGGGCTCGACCGGCTTCGCGGGCTCGACCGGCTTCGCGGGCTCCACCGGCTTCGCGGGCTCCACCGGCTTGGGCGGCTTGCCCGGGCCGAGCGCCTTGAGATCGTCCTTCGCCTTGCTGCTCAGGGAGCTGCGCGAGCACATGCTCGTCGACAGCCCGGCGGCTTCGCCCTCCGCATAGACCACATACGACTCGCCGACCGCGAACCCGAAGCCGCACATCGCTCCGGCGTCGAGGGTGGTGACCTTCACGGTCGCGGACACGGCGCCCTTCCACACGCGCGACACCTCGAGCGTGGCGGTGCTGCGATGGTTGGCGGGGTCGTCGTCGAGGTGCGCCACCTTGCCCTCGAACACCGCGGCGGCAGCTCCGAGGGCGGCTTTGGGCGGAGGCGGCAGGACACACGAGCAGGCCTGAGCCTGTGCGGGGAGTAGCCAGGCCGCGGCGAGCGCGGGGAGCAGCAGGGCGGTCGGTCGCAGAAGGCGCATCGGCGCACTATACCTCCGCGCGCCCGCGCAGGGCGCCTCGCAGGGCGCGGACCCGGGTATATTCCAGCCGCCGCATGGCCTTGTCGGATCGTCCGTGGTCCGATATGGGGGTTCGAGGAGGCATCCATGACCGACAGTGGGCGAGATTCCGGCACGCTCCTCATCGTCGAGGACCACGAGGACACGCGCGAGACCCTGCGAGATTGCCTCGAGGAATTCGGCTACACCGTCGCTACCGCGGCCGATGGCGCCGAGGGTCTCGCGGCGGTGCGTCAGAAGTCCTTCGACCTCGTGATCACCGACCTCAACATGCCACGCCTCGACGGCCTGGCGATGCTGCAGGCGATCCGCCGCGAGACCCAGGGCCCCGACCTGCTGATGCTCTCCGCTGACGGCCAGATCTCGCGGGCGGTCGAGGCCATGCGGCTCGGTGCGATCAACTATCTGGTCAAGCCGGTCGAGCTCGACGAGCTGGTCACCGAGGTGCGGGCCGTGATGCAGGCGCGTCGCGACCGCGCGAGCGAGCACAACGCCGTCGAGACGATCACCGTCCTGGGCCATCACACCCGGCCGCTGCTGGCCGACCCCGCCTCGCCCCTCGACCCGCGCGTGCGCGGGAGCGGCTCCGAGGACGACCTGCCGCGCACGATCGGTCGCTACCAGGTCCTGAGCGAGCTCGGGGCTGGCGGCATGGGCACCATCTTCAAATGCTTCGACCCGGCGCTCGCGCGCACTGTCGCCGTCAAGGTCGTCGCCGACGACTCCGACCACGGCGGCCGCGACGACCTGCTGCGGCGCTTCGCCTGCGAGGCCCAGGCCGCGGGCATGCTGCGCCACCCCAACATCGTCACCGTCTACGACTACTCCGCGGACCCCCAGGGCCCCGTCTATTTGGCGATGGAGTACCTCGCGGGCAGCTCGCTGGCGGCCCTGTTGACCTCGCATGGCAAGCTGCCGTGGCGGCGCGCCGCGTACATCGGCTTTCAGCTCGCGGACGCCCTCGAGTTCGCGCACCGCAACCAGGTCATCCACCGCGACGTGAAGCCGGCGAACGTCTTCATCCTCGAGGGTGACGTCGCCAAGATCCTCGACTTTGGGATCGCCAAGCTCGCCAACTCGGAGCTGACCGTCCCGGGCACCTTTATCGGCTCGCCGCGATATCTCTCGCCGGAGAGCTTCCGTGGCGCCCGCATCGACTACCGCGCCGACCAGTTCTCGCTCGGCAGCCTGATCTACGAGATGGTCGCCGGCGTGCCCGCGTTCGACTTCACCGACTTCTATGCTGGCGTGCACCACATCCTCTCCGAGGACCCGAAGCCGCTCGAGTCGCTGGTCCCCGACGCGCCCTCGCTGCTCCACGACATCGTCGAGCGCCTGCACCAGAAGGACCCTGACCGGCGCTACCACAACGAGATGCGCCTGCTCGACGACCTGCTCGAGCTGACGGAGATCGGTGGCATGACGCTGCACCTCGGCGTCACCCGCGACCTCTCCGACTACCGCTAGGGTTTTTCCCCTTACTTATTATTTAAAAAAGGAGAGCCGCCCGTCGAAGTTTCGAGGGGCGGCTCAGCGGAACAGGAGGGATTCGAACCCTCGGTAGAGGTTACCCCCTACGCAGGTTTAGCAAACCTGTGCCTTCAGCCACTCGGCCACCGTTCCTGGAGGATTCATCGTCGTTCTCATCGAAAGGAAGTCCCGTTGCT
>JAYUXQ010000737.1:0-4003 GCA_043752905.1 Nannocystis sp.
TTGGGGGCGGATCACCACGAATGCGCGTAAGCGCGCGGGGATGACACAATAGGCAGACCTGGAGGAGCATGCGATAGTCGCGGGTCTCTTTGTCGCTTCGGCCCATGCGGACCTCGATCACGGTCATGACCTTCAAGCCACACCTGCTGGTCGTCGCATGTTCGCTGCTGGCGTCGGCCTGCTTCAACGACAGAGGCCCGGAGGCGGGGGGGAGCACCGGGGGCACCGGGAGCACCGCCGACACGGTCGTCACCGGCGATCCGGCGGATCCCTCGATCACACAGCTGTGCAGCGAGAGCTTCGCGCGCCGCGGCGCGATCGCCTCGGCGCAATGCCAGTGCCAGGTCGATCAGGGCAAGTTCACCGACGTCGCAATGTGCCTGGCGGCGACCGGCAACGCGACGACGTTGGAGGCGTGCACCTGCGAGGTCTATGGCGGGTCGCCGGAGTCCCGGGCCGGGCTGGAGTGCTCCGCGCCGGCCCAGCAGGCGGTGATCGAATGCATCATGGGACTCTCGTGCGCCCAGAGCATCAGCGCCTTCGACGTCTGCATCGACACATATTTCACCGGGATCTCGACCTGCGCCGCGCCGCCGAGGGAGGTCGCCAGCCAGGTGGCGATCCAGTGCGATATGGTGGCGCCGCTGACCTGCGGGTCGGGCGAGACGGTCCCCGAGACCTGGAAGTGCGACAAGAAGAGCGACTGCACGGACGGGTCCGATGAGATGGGCTGCGCGGGGATCTTCGCGTGCGCGGACGGCAAGGGGTCCATCGAAGAGGCGCTCAAGTGCGACAGTTTCAAGGACTGCATGGATGGCTCGGACGAGATGAACTGCCCGACGTTCATGTGCACGAGCAGCGGTAAGGTCATCCCATTACACTTCCGCTGCGACGGCTTCTCGGACTGCTGCGCGGAGATTATGCCCGACTGCCCCGATCAGTCTGATGAACAAAATTGCCCGATGTTCATGTGTACCAGTGGCATGACGATCCCGATCGGGTTCCAGTGCGACGGCGTGATGGACTGCGACGACAACTCCGACGAGAAGGACTGCATGAGCGACAGCACAGGCATGTGATGCCCGCGGCTCACGCCTCGGCGGGCATTGCAGGCGTATGACGGTGAGGCCACCAGCGCTATTTGCGCCTTGTCGGCGACCTTGAGCAGATGTACAGTCCGGCTCTGCCGCGGCGCTCCACGGATCACTTCGTACGCACGTTGGCCAGGAGGCAAGGCGATGAGCACGATCTCTACGATCGAGTGGACCGAGACGACCCGGCACAGGCGTCACCAGGTCGCCGGCGATCGCCAGACTCGCGGCGAGCGCGGAGGGTATGGCCGCACCGAGGACGTGGACGCGAAAGTTGGCCATGGGACAGGAGTCGAGCTCAGGACGGGCCGGGCGACGCACCTAACTTGTGCCGCGGATAATCGGCGGATGGGCTCGCTATCGCGTCGGCAGTCCGAGCAAGTACGACACTTTGCCCGGCAGCAGCGGATGCTTGACCGTTCCGACGTCCCAGCGGTAGCCGGGCCGCAGCTGCGAGACGATGCCGTCGAACAGGGACAGCGCGGGGATGACAGGCATTCCATACGTGAGCGCGAGCCGTGACCAGCGAAACGGCCGGATGAAGGGCGTCAATGCATGCACGTGAACATCGTGCGAAAGCTGGCGAGGTCGCAGGCGTTCGCGTGCCGCCCGAAGCTCGCCGACGACGCACCGGGCGACATGCGGGTGCATATCGTGGCCTCCGGGGCCGAGTTCGCGGTCGCGTTGGCGGACGAGGAGAGTCCCACGCGGTCGGCGACGACGCGGGCGGGCGCTCGGGTGTGTGGGCGGTCAATCTGTCGCGGCTGTGATCGCTCGCGTTACACGAGGCTGACGCCGTCGAGCGGGGCGACGCCGTCGATGCCGAAGGTCGTGGTGTCGACGCCGAAGGCGCGCAGCAGCGAGACGTAGAGGTTGCCCAGCGGCACGCTCGCGTAGTGGATCGATTGGTTAATGGCGAGGGCGCCGCCGAGGCGACCGAGGATCACCGGCGAGACGTTGGTGTGGTCGTGCAGGCCGCCGTCGCCCATGTCCGGGAGCAACAACATCGCGGTGTTGTCGAGGATCGGGGTGCCGTCGGGGTCGAGCATCGCCTTGAGCTTGGTCGCGAGGTTGGCGGCCTGCTGGGCCTGCCAGGTCTCGAGGCGCAGGAGCTGGCCCGGCGCGTCGACGCCGGCGCCGTGGGTCAGGCCGTGGTGGCCGCCGGGGGCGTCGATGAAGGGGTGCCCGCGGCCGCTGAGGCCGTTCTCGATCATGAATGTGATGACCTGGCTCTGGTTACACTGGAATGTGAGCGCGATCAGGTCGTTGAAGGCGGTGACGCGGCCGGGGTAATCGAGGCCGTCGGCGGGGGCCGGGCCGGACATGCAGGCGCCGGCCGGCGCGGTCAGGCGGGTCTCCAGCTCGCGCACCGAGGTGAAGTATTCGTCGAGCTTGATCCTGTCGGCGGCGCCGAGCTCGGTCGAGAGGCTGTCGGCGTCGGCGAGCACGTAGTCGAGCACGCTCTTGAGCGAGTTGCGGCGGACCTCCTGCGCCATCGCGGTGGCGCCCTCGTTGGACCCCGCGAACAGTTGATTGAACGCGGTCAGCGGGCTGATGATGGGCGCGAGCGGGTTCTTGGGGCCCGCCCACGAGATGCTCTGCGTGTAGCTGCACGAGGCCCCGAAGTCGCAGGCCATCGGCTCGCCGGCGCCCCACTGCAGCGAGGGGAAGCGGGTGGCCGGGGCGATCGCCTTGACGAGCGCCTGGTCCATCGAGATGTCACCGTGCAGGGCGCCGTCGGGGTGCGGCACACAGGTGAGGATCGATCCGGTGCCGAGCGCGTGGTCGCCGGTGCCGGCCGACATCTTGGCGCTGGTATGATAGAGGCCCGAGAGGGCGATCATGTCGCCCTTGAGCGCGGCGAGCGGCGCGAGGGCGGGCGGGAACGAGAACTCCGTGCCGACCTCCGGGGGCACCCAGGTCGCGGGGACGCGGCCGTTGGGCAGGAAGTATACGAGGAAGCGCTTGACCGGCGCCTGCGGCTCGGAGGCGGCGTGGCGCGGGCGGATCACGCCGAATGCGGGCAGGGCGACCAGGACACCGGCGCCACCGAGGAACTTGCGTCGTGAGAATCGCATGAGTCTATTCCACCTGCTTGGGGCGCATCCGGAAGGCCGGCGAGAGGGCGATGAGGTCGATGATATCGATGAGGGTGCCGCTGGTTTCGGCGAGCGCGGCGTCGATCTCGTCGAGGTAAGGGAAGTCCTTGGGGACCTTCTTGCGCCCGATCGCGTAGCTGAACAGCTTCTCGGTCAGGCATTGCGTGAAGCGTGGGTCGTCCTCCAGCAGCGCGGCGAGCTCGGAGGCGCCCTCGAACGGGATCTGCGGCGGAATGCCGCCGCTGACGTCGATCGGCTGGCCATTCTCCAAGACGCGCAATGCACCGATGCCGTCGAACTTCTCCATGCCGAGGCCGGCGGGGTCGAGGAGGTCGTGGCAGCCGGCGCAGACCGGGTTCTCGCGGTGCTTGGCGAGGGTCTCGCGGACGGTCTCGCCTTGCTCGGGCTTCATCAGCGGCGGGATGTCGGGCGGCGGCGGCGGCATCGGGGTGCACAGCACCTGCTCGAGGATCCATCGCCCGCGCACGACCGGCGAGGTCCGGTCGCTCGCCGAGGTCGCGGTCAGCCACGCGCCCTGCATCATGATGCCGCCGCGTTGACCGTCCGCCAGCGGCACGCGGGTCATCTCGCCGCTGTTCGGCAGCGGCAGGCCGTAGTGCTGCGCGAGCCGGTCGTTGAGGTAGCCGAACTCGGGGTTCATCATCGTACCGACCGGCTCGCCGTTGAGCAGGAAGTCGCCAAAGAACAGCTCGGCCTCGGCGGCCATGGCGGCGCGTAGCGGTTCATCGAAGCCGGGGAACACGGTCGGGTCGGGCGCGTGGTAGGCGAGGGCGCGGGTCGACAGCCACTGGG
>JAYUXQ010000738.1:0-9834 GCA_043752905.1 Nannocystis sp.
GCGGTGCCAGTTTGGTGCCAGTGGTGCCAGTGCTGGGGAGGCAAAAAGAGTACGCCCGAGCACTGGAGAGTGCTCGGGCGTGTCACGGCTTACCGAAGGTTTTCGCGTAGTTGGGCGGATCGACGCGGTCTGTGTGGGTTGCGGAGGGTAGGGGAGTTCCTACTGGACGCACGGTACCGGGCCATGCCTCGGTGCCACGAGCAAGGCCTATATGCGCGGCTGACAGCGTTGGTGCTCGCGGGTGACCTCTGCGTCCAGAGCCCATCTTGGTGAGGCCAGGCGGCCAGAGGGCCGCCGAAGCTCTGGCCAGTCTCGGGCCAGTTTCGGGCCAGTTCTGGGGAGTAAATTAGAGTCGGCCCGAGCACTGGAGAGTACTCGGGCCGACGGTTGAAAGCGGATTGGCGTGGCGTGTAACGATGTTTGTGGACGTTCTGAGCCTCACTGCGGGGTTTCGCAGCTGGCCCAGGTGTAGATCTGGGTCTTCTCGTCGTCGCTCAGCTTCGGGTTGCCGGGGAGGGGCATGGCACCCTCCTCGACCTCGCTCATGGCGGCGTTCGCGTTGACCCTGGCGTCGGTGAAGTTGTCGTAGTTGATGCCCTCGGGGGCGGCGTTGCGGGCGGCGCCGGTGAGCTTGGAGCTGTGGCAGCTGGTGCACTTGTCCCAGGCGGTCATCTCGGTGAACTTCGGGACCGTCGCGGTGGCACAATCGATGTCCGAGCCGCCGTCGTCGCAGGCGGGCAGGAGCGGGGCGCTGAGGAGGAGGAGGGCGAGGGTCAGGCGAATGGTCATGGGGTCCCGGCGGGCGCCGACGATAGCCCGGGCGCGCGAGGGCTTGCAAGGCGGCGGGGGCCCCCTTTTCAGCGCGCAGCGAGGGCCTGCGCGGCGTGTTCGCGGTCGTCGAAGTGGATCTTTCCTTGCGCGAGGATCTGGTAGTCCTCGTGGCCCTTGCCGGCGATCAGCACGAGGTCGTCGGGGGCGGCGGTGGCGACGGCGTGCGCGATCGCTGCCGCGCGGTCGACGATCTCGATGACGCGCGCGCGATGCCCGGGGAGCACGCCGGCGAGCATCTGCGCGACGATCGCGGGTGGGTCCTCGCTGCGTGGGTTGTCCGAGGTCGCCACCAGGATGTCGGCGGCGGCGGCGGCGAGCTGGCCCATCGGGGCGCGCTTGCTCGGGTCACGGTCGCCGCCGCAGCCGAGCACGATCCACAGGCGGCCGCGGCAGGCCGGGCGCACGGCGCCGAGGGCCCGCGCGACGGCGTCGGGGGTGTGCGCGTAGTCGACGACGACGGTCGGGCCGGACACGCCCGCGACGGTGACGCGCTCGAGCCGGCCGGGGGCGCCGCGGCTGGTCTCGAGGCCGGCGAGCGCCTGGTCGAGCGGGACCTCGAGGCCGAGCGCGAGGCCGAGGGCGACCAGCGCGTTGTCGAGGTTGTAGCCGCCGATCAACGGCGAGCGCAGGCGGGCCTGGCCCATCGGGGTACGTAGCGTGACATCGAAGCCTGTGCCGGAGGACATGTCCCTCAGGACACATAGCTCGGCGCCGGGGTCGGCGCCGCGAGAGGCCCGCCAGGTGCGGGCGCCGAGCCTGTGGGCGGCGGCGAGGAACTCGTGCGCTGCTGGTTGCTCGTCGACGGCGGCGACGGCGACGCCGTCGGGGCGCAGGTAGTCGCTGGCGAGCAGACACTTGGCGGCGAGGTAGTCGGCCATCGTGCCGTGGAAGTCGAGGTGGTCCTGCGAGAAGCTGGTCATGCCGACGGCGTGGTAGCGCAGGGGCTGGACGCGGCCCTGGGCGAGGGCGTGCGAGGAGACCTCCATGACGAGGTCGGTCGCGCCGCGGGCGACGGACTGCGCGAGCAGGCCCTGCAGCTCGAGCGGGAAGGGGGTGGTGAACGCGGCGGGGGCGTCGTGGTCGACCAGCCAGTTGCCGGCGGTGCCGAGGCGGACGTGCTTGCGACCGGCGGCGGCGAGCATGGCGGCGAGCAGGTAGGTGACGGTCGTCTTGCCGTTGGTGCCGGTGACACCGGCGAGGCGGAGCTTGCTGGCGGGCTCGCCGAAGCTGCGGGCGGCGAGGGTCGGGAGGGCGGCGGTCGTGTCGTGCAGCCACACGTGCGGGTGGGCGGGGGCGGGGACGCGGCCGCGTTGCAGGAGGAGCAGGGCGCCGGCGGCCGCGGCTTGCGCGGCGAAGTCATGGCCGTCGTGGGTGAGGCCGGCGACCGCGAGGAAGGCGAGGTCGGGGCCGGCGCGGCGCGAGTCGACGATGACGCCGTGGATCTCGGTGTCGGGTGAGCAGCCGTGATACGCGGGGTCGAGGCCGGCGAGCAGGGTACCGAGGCGCATGCGCGGACCATAGCGGGCTCGCTGCGTGCGGATGCAAAAAAACGCGGTTGACGGGTCAGCGCCGCGGAGGTTGTGGTCTGCACGCGGGCAACAAAAACGCGGCCGACTCGTGAGAGTCGGCCGCGGATGTCGTAAGCCCGGGGAGAGTGGCCCGGGGAGAGTGGCCCGAAGGTCTTAGCCGCGGAGGAAGCGGGCGATCGGGCGGGCGAAGGCGAGGGGGGCGGCGATCATCGTGCCGGCGAGCAGGGCGAAGGCCGAGCCCCACAGTACGACGGAGCCGCTCGGGGTCAGCAGGAGGTAGCTGACGGTCGGCGGTCCGAACAGGCCCAGGCCGTCCGCGAGGGCGATGCCGCCGGCGAGGCCCATGCCGGCGAGGCCCCAGGTGCGACCGCACAGGAGGCCGGCGACGCCGACGACGCCGGCGACGAGGGCGACGAGGTGGAGCATCTCGGGCTTGGGGGCGAGGGTGTAGAGGATGAGCAGGGGCAGCGACATGCCGGCGGACTTGACGGCGCGGCGCAGCAGGACGAGCGACTCCTCCTGGAAGTTCCAGCGCTCGGCGGTCGACTCGGAGTGTTCGTAGCGCGAGGCCATGCCTTCACCGGCGAGGAACAGCGAGATGATGAGGTGCGAGGCGCCGAACACGGCGATCGTCGGCTCGAGGCCGGTCTGGATGAGGGTGAGCAGGGAGAGGGCGCCGAAGTTGCCGAGGCCGATGGCGAACCATCGGGCCCAGAACCACTCGGCGGCGATGCCGACGAACGCGAGCCCGTAGACGATCGACAGACCGGTGAAGCAGGCGAACAGTTCGTCCGGGCCGAGCAGGGCCGTGAGGACGAAGTTCCAGAAGAACAGACTGAGGAGGAGGAGGGAGATCGCGCGTCGGATGCCTACCATGTAGCCTCGGAGCGCCAAGCCTACGCCCGGGGCCCGGGTGGTGCAACGTCGTCATGGGGCTCATGCGACGAGATGCGCGGACGGCCCCGCACAGGCGCTGAGACCGGCCCGATCCCATCGCTTCCAGGTCCCCTGCGAAGGATGGTGAATTTGGACCCTGCGAGGGGGTTTGCCGGGCCGTCGCGGTAGATCCGCCCGTCGGAGATTGACAAGCGGGGGCCTGGCTGGAGTAATCCTGCCCGTGATGAAGAACTTGAGCTCCAAGCTGAGGTCCCTGCTTCGTGCGCCGCTGTCCGCGGTGTCCCGGCGCGGCCGCCTCGCAGTGGCATTGACCGCTTCGCTGGCGTCGGCGGGCTGCGCACTCACGGTGACGCGCCTCAACTCGGCCCAGAAGAAGCCCAACAACGTGTGGGTGTTCTTCACCGTCGAGAAGGGCGACGAGCCGGTCGCCGGCCTGCTCGCCGAGGACTTCGACATCTACGAGGACGGCGAGCTGGTGTCGGTCTACGAGAGCAAGCAGGTGATCCAGAACCCCGAGGTCGCGGCGGTGATGTACACGATGCTGCTGCTCGATGTCTCGGGCAGCATCACGGAGTCGGGGTCTTCGGACACGCTGGTCGACGCGGCCGAGCTGTTCACCGACCGGGTCGGCAAGACCCAGAAGGTCGGCGTGTACGCGTTCGACGGCGAGAAGGAGCTCAAGTCGGTGGTGCCGTTCACCGAGTCCGAGGGCGCCGCGGTCGGCGGCCTCGAGGGCCTGCGCACATACAAGGCCAAGGACCCGTCGACCAACCTGCACGGCGCGGTGATCGAGGGCCTGCGCGAGCTCAAGAAGCAGCTCGACAAGGAGAAGAAGCCGCTCAAGTTCGGCACGCTGGTGGTCTTCACGGACGGCACCGACCGCGCCGCTCGTTACTCGCGCGACGACATGAAGACGGAGATCATCAAGTCGCAGTACGAGGACTACGAGATGTACGCGATCGGCGTCGGCGTCGAGATCAAGAAGGCCGGCCTCAACGACATCGGGCAAGACGGCACCGAGCTGGTCAACGACCAGGCCGAGGTCAAGGCGGCGTTCGAGAAGGTCGCCGAGCGCATCGAGAAGCACACCAAGCGCTTCTACCTGCTCAGCTACTGCACCCCGGCGCGCAAGGGCACCCACGAGGTCCGCATCGTCGCCAACAGCAAGAAGGACCCCAAGGGCAAGGGCGACCTCGAGTGGGACTTCAACGCCGATGGCTTCGGCCCGCCCCCGGAATGCGACCCCAACACACCGCCGTCCTTCCCGCTCAAGACCAATGGCCAGCCGGTCGACGGCGGTGGTGACGACAGCGACAGCGGCGGCAAAGGTGGCGGTGGCGTCAAGGTGAAGGCGAGCGCGAGCGCGAGCGCGAAGTAGGGCGCGCACGCGTAACGTCGTGACGGGGGCACTCCGGGGGGCCCCCGGAGGCTCCCGGGTACAGGATGCCCCGGCGACGGGCGCGGCCGCGAGGGCTTTCGCGCGCCCGGGGGGTGCAGTATCCTGCGCGCCCGCACGATGTCACACGCGCTCCTCGTCACGCCGTCACGCACGCTCGCCGTGCTCCTTTCTTCTCTCTCGCTCACGGGCGGGTCTCTCGGGTCTCTCGGCACTCTGGGCACTCTGGGCACTCTGGGCACTCTCGGCAGCATGGGCTGCAACAAGGATGAGCAGAAGAAGGCCGAGCCGACCGCGGCCACGGCCGGCACGGCGCCGACCGACGTCAAGGACCCGACGGCGCCGGGCATCGATGTCGTCGCGCCGATCAACTCGGCGGTCGGCGCGGTGGCGCTGGCGAGCGGTGGTCGCATCGCGCCGCTCACCGCCGAGCCGGAGGTGCTCGGGCACTTCGCGGTCGCCAACATGTCGCGCCTGCTGGTCGACGTGAAGACGCAGCTGGTGCCGCCGAAGTACGCCGGCTTCCTCGAGGAGGCGACGCTGCGCAGCATGATGTCGATCGCGCTCGACAAGCGCGGCAACCTGGCGATGAACTACGACATGGCGGCGCCGTTCGGCTGCGCGCTCGTCGATGCCCGGGCCGAGGACACCAAGATCGGCTGCACCTTCGGCTACAAGGGCGGCGCGAAGGCGTTCGTGACCGACCTCGGCGACGAGCAGAAGGCGGCGGACGCCGCGGGGCACATCGCGGCTTACACGGTCGAGGGCAAGTCGATCTTCGTCGACGCGCTCGGCGAGGGCGTGGTCGTCAGCGCGGGGGCGGAGACCTTCGGCAAGACGCAGGCGTACCTGCAACGAAACGTGATCGCCCGCGCGGCCGAGATCCACGGGGACATCGAGGTCGTCGTCTACCTGTCGACGGTGGTCGATCGCTACCGCGACCAGCTGACCCCGCTGTTCCAGCAGATGGACACGGTCCAGGAGCCGACGCCGTCCGGCAACCCGGCGGTCGATGGGGCGGTCCGGGCGTGGACGGACTATCGCAAGCGCAGCGGCAAGACGACGGTCGACCGCATCAGCGACTTCGCGCAGTTCACCGGCTTCTTCAGCGTCGAGCCGGCCGGCGTGATGATGGGCGGGGCGCTGTTCCCGAAGGCGGGCAGCCGGGTCGCGCAGGAGATGGCGATCTACGGCGACACCAAGCTCGACCCGGCGTTCGCCGGCGCGGCGCCGTCGGGCACGGCGATGCTGTTCGCGATGCACCTGAGCCCGCGGATCAACGAGACGCAGAGCGCGGCGGAGAACCGCAAGCTGATGGCGGACGTGTGGTCGTCGCTCAGCGGCCGCGAGTCGGCGGTGATCGAGGCGGCGGTCACGGCGTTCCAGGCCGAGAACGCGGCGCTCTACGACGGGCACACGATGGTCGCGCTCGGCCGCGAGGACAACGCGCTGTTCGGCCTGACGGTCGCGGCCCGGTTGCAGAGCGGGAAGACGGCGCGCGACTCCTGGAAGACGTGGTCGACCGTGTTCACGCCGGAGCTGGTGCTCGGGCCCGAGTTCTCGAAGTACGTGACGTGGAAGTTCAAGCAGGACGCGGCGATGATCGACGGCGTGGCGGTCGACCGCTGGACGATCGAGCCGACGCCCGAGATGAACAAGCGGCTGTTGCAGGAGATGGACGCGGAGGACAAGGCGTTCGTCGACAAGGCGCTCGGCGGGCTGGTCCTCAACATCGACCGCGCCGAGGTGGCGGGCAACGTGGTCTTCACGGTCGCCCCGAAGGCCGAGGCGAGCTATATGAAGCGGACGGTCGCGTCGTTCCAGGGCAAGGGCAACGTCGCCAGCGAGCCGGGCCTGGCCAAGGTGCTCGCCCGTGACCCGAACACGGCAGGCATCTTCGCGGTCGACCTCAAGGAGGGCATGGCGTGGGTCCGCGGGCTGTCGGCGTACGGGGCCAAGACGGAGGGCGTGCCGCAGAACCTCGGCACCGACCTCGGCGACTTCTACCTGACGGCCCGCTACACCACCGAAGGCGCGACGGCGATGGAGTACGTGGTCGCCCAGCAGCTCATCGAGCAGCTCAAGCCGATGATTCCGAACTGAGGGCCTGACCGGGCGCAGCGGCCGAGCACGGGCCGACCGGCGGCGGGACATAATTGCCGCCGGACAGCGCGAACTTGAAGGCCTCCTCCGCGGTGATGCCGAGCTGGACGCACTTCTCGCGGCGGGCGAACACGAGGCGGCCGGAGGTCGGGTTCGGGGTGCCGGGGATGAACACGCAGCACAGGTCGGGGTTGCCCTCGACGGGGTCGCCGCTGGTGAAGCCCATGGCGAGGCCGTCGCCGCTGGTCGGTACGAGGACGACGTTGGCGTAGATGCCCTCCTTGCCGCCGGGGGCGAGGGTGATCTGGCGCCAGGCCTCGTAGACGTCGCGCAGGACGGGGACGCGGCGCAGCAGGGCGTCGAGCCAGCGCAGGAGCCAGCGGCCGACGATGCTGTTGACCAGCACGCCGAGCAGGTAGATCGTGACGACCGCGGCGGCGATGCCGATGAACGGGGTGTCGACGCCGAACAGGGCGGTGACCGGCTCGCGCGTCAGCTTCTCGACGTACCAGACGACGACCACCGTGATGACGATCGGGATCGCCGAGAAGATGCCGGTGAGGAAGGCGTTTCTCAGGTGGCGCTTGAAGCTCGACTGCATCGGTGCCGCAGTCTAACCGGCGTAGGAGTCGTCCTGCTCGATCTTGCTGAGGACCCAGTCGAACTCGCCGCGGGTCAGGTGTGAGCCGCAGTACTCGCAGGTGCCGGCCATGTTGACGCGGTCCGTGCCAGCGCCACAGCTCGGGCAATTGCCGGGCTCACGCGGGGCGCCGCGGACCTGGGCGCCGCGGATGAGCGTCCAGTACTCGCTGTAGCTGCGCTTGCGGCTCTTGCTGCCGGAGACCTCCTCACCGGTGTCGGCCCGCACGGTGTAGTCGCGACCGGAGGCCCAGAAGCGCAGGGTGATCGCGTCGTAGTGGCGGTCGCGGGTGAGCTTGACGATCTGCACGCGGCTGATCGCCATCTCCTCGAGCATGTTGCGCAGGCCCTGGGCGCGATAGGCGAAGATCCAGAACTCGAGGTAGTTGAACAGCGAGTCGGAGACCAGCGGGCGGATGCGCTGGAGTTCGAGGCCGCTCCAGGCGATGTTGAGCTCGCTGTAGATCGCACGCAGGCGGCGCTCGATCAGCTCTGGCGCGGCGCCGGGGTCCTCGACGATCAGGGCGGCGTGCTCGGCCTGGACGCGCGGGTCGAACACGGTCGGCGCGTCGGTGCCGTGCTCGGCGACGTCGGCGGTCAGGGCCGGCGGACGGGTCTCCTGGCGGAGTAACGTGACGTGGGTCAGCGTCCAGTCGAAGCGGCCGCCGCCGACGTCCTGCTGGCAGTAGCGGCAGCGCTCGCCGCCGGTCGACTCGAAGGGGGCGCCGCAGTTGGGGCAGCGGAACTCGAGGGCCTCGCCGGGAGGTTTGGTCCGCGCGGTAAGGGAGCGCTCGAGGCCCCAGCGCTCGTCGATGTAATAGCCTTGCGGCTCGCCGTCGATGGTGGCGGTGTAATTGGCCTCGAACTTGATGTCGACGCGGATCTTGCCGCCGGGGTCGCCGGGGCCGGGGACGTTGACGCTCAGCACCTGCATCGCGCCGATGACGACACCGGAGATCGGCACGCCCGAGGGGTCGCGCGTGAGCATGGCGGTGCGCGAACCCTCGGCGACGTAGGGCGTCAAGGCGGCCATCGCTGCGGGGTCGCTGCGCGCGGTGTGAACGCGGGCGTAGAGGGCGTACACGAAGTCCTCGAAGAGGACGGCGGAGAACTCGGGGTCGCGGGCGCGGATCTTCTCGAGGCCGGGTCGGCGGGTCGGGCGAGGCGCGAGGGCGAAGGTGTCGTCGCTCGACCAGCGGTCGCTCTGCACGTCGGCGACGCGGCGCATGCGAAAAAAGAAGATGTAGATCACGAACAACAGCAGCGGGACGCCGATGAGCGGGTACTCGAACACCAGGCGGATCAGGAGGTAGATCAGCACACCGGCGTCGCCACCTCCGCCGCTGCCGCCACCGCTGAAGCCACCGCCTCCGCCTCCACCACCACCACCGCCCGAGTAACTATTGCCGCCGCCGGGGCGCGCCGCGGCCTCGAGCGCCGTGAGGGCCACCGCGATCGCTACGAGTGATAGCGCGGCGAGGGTGCGTGTACGGGTCACGTGTCCACCTCGTCGGCGAGCTCGTTCTCGTCGCGCTCCTGGCGCGGGAGGTGCTCGCCGCACAGGCTGCCGAGCGCGGCGATGTAAGGTGCGAGGGTCGAGGCCGCGGCGCCGCGGGCTACGGCGGCGAGCAGCGGGGCGCAGCCCTGGGCCCAGGCGGCGTCGGTGATGGCCCGACGGACGCCGAGGTCGGCGAGCACGGTGGCCCTGCGTTCGGCGACGGCGACGTGGAGCAGCACGCCGGTGCGACCGCGGGTGTCGGCGACGCCGCGGGCGGTGAAGGCGGCCCGTGCGGCGCGCAGGACCCAGCGCTCGCGCAAGGTGGTCGGGGTGAAGGTCCGCTCGAGCGCGGGCCAGCGGCTGCCGAGGTAGCCGACCACGAGGCCGACGACGATGGGGTCGACGAGGAACCAGTGCAGCGAGAAGGTCGGCTCGCCGTAGAGCAGGAAGGCGAGGGCGCCGATGGCGGTGAGGCTGCCGAAGACCAGCGGGATGTGGAGGTAGTGGCCGACACGTGGCTCGACGACGATGACCAGCTCGGCGGCGGTCGTCGCCTCGAAGGCGACGATCTCCCGCGCGAGGATCGCCTTGCCGTCGTCGCGCAAAAAGGACATCGCGGAGATTGTCGACGAAAGCGGGCCCGAGGGCCAGCGTCACCGGCCCCCGCGAGCGCGTTTTTGGCGCAACTCGAACACATGATCGGTGGTGTGGCTGCGCACCAGGAGCCTGTCGCCCTGCACGAACAGGTACTCGGGGGCGCTGGCGAGCCGGGCCTGACCGACGACGGTGCCGGTGCGTCGGTCGAGCACGAACACGCGTGCAGGCCCGGCGGCGGAGCCGTGCCCGGCGAGGATGTGGCCGCCGTGAATCGCAAAGGTGGCCGCGCTGGCGACCCCGGGGTCGCTGCGCCAGCGCAGGGCGCCGCTCGTGACGTCGAGCGC
>JAYUXQ010000739.1:0-4002 GCA_043752905.1 Nannocystis sp.
CTGGGCGGTATCGTCGAGATCGCGGACAGGACGTGCCATCGATCGACTGTACCACCCCGCCGAGCTCGACGCGCCAGGTGCCCGGCACCCGGGCTCGCACCTGTGCCGTCGAGGCGGGCGCGGTTGCGAGTGAGGGCTGAAGCCCTCGCGTAACGTCGTTTGACGGGCCGAGGCCGGGGGGTCGATGCTGTGCGCATGAAGCTCATGCATTCGGTCGGGGGAGCGGTGATCGCCAGCGTGCTGGCCTGTGGCGGCGAGTCAGCGAGCACGACCGAGGGGTCGTCGAGCGGGGTCGTGACGACGGGCGACACATCGACGACGGGGAACACCACCGGCGACGGGCCGACCACGGCGACGAGCACGACGGCGCCGACCACCGCCGACGACACGAGCACGACGGACGCGCCGACCACCGGCGAGACCAGCAGCACCACGAGCGTCACGACCAGCGCGGAGAGCAGCTCGGGCGACCCCTCGAGCAGCTCGAGCGGCGGCGAGGAGCTGCACGGCTGCGAGGGCTCGATGCTGGCGATCTGCGAGGACTTCGAGGACGCCGACGACGCCGCCTTCCCGGCCGGCTGGGGCCTGCGCGGCGACGAGTGGGGCGAGGGCGTGATCGGTGTGGCGAGCGACGGCGCCCACGACGGGGTGAAGGCGCTCAAGATCGATGGTGGCAACAATGGCCAGCACTTCATGGACTACAAGGGCGACCTCGGCGGCCTCGCATCACACCACTACGGCCGCGTATTTTTAAAAGTTGCCACACCCGCGCCGTGGCCCACGGACGGGGTGCTGCACGCGGACTTCATCGAGGGTCTGGGGCCGGGCCCGAACGACAGCAAGCACAATGTTCGCTGGGGCGTCGTCGAGAACATCGACAAGAAGATGCAGTGGATCTACAACGTGCAGCCGTCGAACGGCGACCCCGAGTTCGCCGAGGGGACCGGCTACGAGTACGACTGGAGCGGCCAGTGGCAATGCATGGAGTGGTTCTACGACCAGCCGTCTCAGCAGGGCATGCTGTGGATCGACGGCGTCGAGATGCCGATCGTCCCCGGCAAGAATCACGCCGCCGAGATCCCGGTATTTACCAGTCTCGGGGTCGGCCTCGCCAACTACCAGCCCGCCGGCGACGGCTTCACGGTGTGGTTCGACGACCTGGCGTACGACCCCGAGCGCATCGGCTGCGACCTCTGACGCCGGTTACTCGTACTTCATCCAGTGCATCAGCAAGTCGGCGTGTTGTTCGACGATGGCGGCCATGTCGGGGCCGAGGGAGTTGGTCTCTTCATAATGATCGCCCTCGGCCTCGTCGACCCACGGCTGGGGCTTGCCGATCTCGAAGTCGTAGGCGGGGATGATGTAGCCGAGTTCATCGTTGCCGAGGCCGACGATCCAGCGATAGGTGCTGGTCATGCGGTCTTTGATATAGGGGCCCTTGGGGGCGCTGGCGATGTCGGGCGGGTTGGTGTTGTTCGGGTCGATCAGGGGCACGCCGGGGGCATTGATGCGTGAGCCGTCGTAGCCGCCGACGGCGAGCTCGGGCAGCAGCTCGCCGGGGACAGTCAGCAGGTGAATGGGGCCGAGCTCGATCAGCGACATCTCGGTCTCGATCTCCTGGGCCATGGTGCGCTCGTTGATGAAGACCTCGCGCTCGATCGTGCCCTGCATGAACAGGAACTTGAACGACTCGTTGACGACCGGGACGCGGAAGATGGTGTTGACGACGCGCAGGTCGGGCGCGGTGATCTCGTCCGCGTTGGCGATCGCGTCGAGGGCCATCTCGCCGAGCAGCTGGCCGATCGAGTCGGCCTTCTCCCAGCTCGCGTCCTTGAACGTGTCACCGTCGGGGTTGGTCACCTCGACGCCGAGCGTGGTCATCATGCCGCCGACCGCCCCGTTGAGGTAAATGACAGGCCCGCCGAGGCCGGGTACGCCGGGGGCGGTGTTCCAGCTCGAGCCGAGCTCGACCGTGCGGCGCAGCGAGTGCACGAAGTCGGAGGTCATCAGCAGGTTGTCGTCGGCGAGGGTCTCCGGGTGGCAGGCGAAGTTGACGAGCGTGGCGATGCTGGTGCCCTCGCCGTCGATGAGCTGCGCGGCGGAGATGAACTCGTCGACGACCCAGGGGTCGCGGTGGTCGCTGATGACGTTGGCGACCCCGTTGTCGTGATAGGTCGAGATGTCGACCTCGCCGACCCTGAGCGACGCGACCGGGCGCGCGTCGGAGATCGCGGCCTCGATGACGGCGACGACGGTCTCGCGCAGCTGCGTGCGGTACTTCGGGTCGTAGCCCGACATGAATAATTGCTCGCCCCACAGGCCCATGGTGTCGGGGCCCTCGTGGGTGTGCGTCGCGTGGACGACGAGGTGGTCGACCGCGAGGCCCTTGTCCTTCAACATGGCGCGTACGGCCTGCACGTCGGGGTTGAACCAGCCGACGAGGTCGAGCGCGACGATCGCCACGGTGGTGTTGCCCTGACGTAGCACCGTGCCGCGGGCCCAGAGCCCGTCGCCGTCGCCGACCAGGCCGATGCCCGCGCCGCGCACACCCGCGGCCGGACGACCGTTGCCAAAGCCAGCCATCCACACAGCCTGGAGCTTGCCGTCGCCCTCGCCCTCGTCGGCCGCGACGTAGCCCGGGTCGCCGGGGCACAGGCGGTCGCAGCCGCAGTCGTGGAGGGTGTCGTTGCCTTTTTTGTAGGCGAAGTTATTGTCGAGGTCGACCCAGGTCTCGAAGCAGTTCGGCACGATCGACTGCACCGCGGCGCCGGCCTCGAGCCCGGCGCCGGGCTCGTCGTCGCACTGGCCCGAGGGGTCGCCCGGACACTGCAAGTCCGGCGGCGCGGGACCGTCGCCGGTGTCGGTCGAGTCATCGCCGGCGCCGCCGGTGTCGCCGGTCGTCGGGGGCTCGCCGGTGTCGGTCGCGCCGGTCATGACCCCGGTCACGCCCGTGGTCGGCTCCGTGGCGGGGCCTGCGGTGGTGGCGGTGTCGGTGGCGGTGTCGGTGCCCGACTCGCCTGTACCGGCGGGCGCCGAGCCGCAGGCGGTCAGGAGGGAGAGGAGGAGCGTCGGGGGTGTCCAGGGACGGGGGGCGGACATTTCCGCGCCACGATACACCATGCGCCGGCGCCGGCGCCAGGGCTCCGTGTTATGTTCCGCGTCCTTTGCCGGCGACCCGTCACTACGGTTTTACCGACACCGGCCTGGTCCGGGCGCACAACGAGGACGCGTTTTTGGCGGACGCGGGGCTCGGCCTGTTCGTGGTGTGCGACGGGGTCGGCGGGCGGGCCCGCGGCGAGATCGCCAGCCAGGAGACGGTCGAGTTCATCCTCGACTGGATCAAGTCGGATACCACCGATATCGAGATCGCAAAGACGCGGGCGCTCGACGAGGCAGGGGTGCAGAGATTGTCGGCGCTGGTCCGCGGGGCGGTGCAAAACGCCTGCTATATGGTCCACAGCATGGGAGAGATCGACCCCGAGCGGCGCGGCATGTCGACGACCGCCTCGCTCGCGCTGGTCGCCGCCGGCGTGGCGATCGTCGGCTGGGTCGGCGACTCGCGGGTGTACCTGTGCCGCGCCGGCGAGGTCTCGCAGATCACCGACGATCACACGCTCGTCAATCATCAGGTCAAGCAGGGCGTGTTGACGGCCGAGCAGGCCAGGCACTCGAAGATGAAGCACGTGATCACCCGCGCGGTCGGGCATCGTGACTTCGTCGAGGTCGACCTGCGTACTGTCCCGCTGCAACACGGCGACAAGCTCCTGCTGTGCTCGGACGGCCTGCACGAGTACCTCGACGCGTCCCGGACCCTGCACGGCCTGTTTGCCATGGACGTGCAGCCTGCCGCCAGACAGGCGATCAGGCACGCGAACGATCAGGGCGGACGCGACAACATCACCGCGCTGTTCGTCGAGTACCTCGGGCCCGGCGTCGCCGCGTCGCCAGCCGCGATGGCGCCTCCGGGCACCAGGAGCGGCGCGGCCTGAGAGCGAGCCCGAT
>JAYUXQ010000740.1:0-9825 GCA_043752905.1 Nannocystis sp.
CTTATGCTGCTGGTGTTCGCGGCCTGCGCCAGCGTTCGGCCGGGCGGGCTGCCGGTGTCGGTGATCCCGGGCAAGATGCCCGGCGGCGCCGACTACCCGGACCCGATGCGGCAGGCGAAGGGCCCGCGCGGCGGGGTCGCGGACGCGGCGCTCGTGATCGCGATCGAGGATTATACGAAGCTCGAGCATCGCACGGGGGCGCGGGCGATGGGGGGCGCCTGGTACCGCTACTTCCGCGAGGAGCGCCGCCTCGAGCCGCAGCGGATCACGCTGCTGCGGGACGCGCAGGTGACCCCACGAAAGCTCGCCCGCGCGATCGAGGTGGCGCGCAGGCAGGCTCGCCACGGCGTGCTGTGGATCGTGTTCGTCGGACACATCTCGAGCGCGCAGGCGGGTGAGTACGGCGAGCTGTGGCTCGTCGATGGTGACGGCATCGCGGGGAGCCGCAACGTCCAGGCGCAGGCGATCGCGCCGCTGCTCGGGCGGGCCGGCTATGGCAAGCACGACCAGGCGGTGGTGATCCTCGATGGTTGTATGTCCGGCGGCCCGGCGCTGTCCGGGACCGGGACCCCGGCGACCCCGCGTTATCAGGTCCGCACGCGTCCCGGCAGGACCGCGAGGGACGCCCGCAACGAGCGGGAGCGGCTGGGCCGGCGCCGGCGCGAGCCGTCGGATGTGGCGATCTTCAGCGCGGGGCTCGGGCCCGGCTGCGTCGAGGAACTGCCAGGTACCCACTTTCCGGCGCTCTCGTACCTGCTGCTGCAGGGACTGCGCGGCTGGGCCGACGGCAACGGCAACGGCAACGTCAAGGCGGTCGAGCTGTTGGCCCACACGGCGCTGCTGCTGCGCGCCGCCCTGACCGGGGAGCCGCGCCCGCAGCCGAGCCTGTACGGCGCCGACATCACGCTCGCGCGACGAGTGGCGAGCGCGGGTCCGACGATCGCGCAACTGCGGGCCCCGGGCGCCCCGGCGGTGACGAAGGCGACGCTGATGCGTGAACCACTGGCGTGGATCGCCGACCCGATGATCAGCCTCGAGCGCGGCAGCTTCGCGATGGGTTGTCCACGCGACGACAGGGACTGCGAGCGCGACGAGAAGCCGGCGTATCAGGTCAAGGTCTCGCGCTTCCAGATCGATCCGCTCGAGGTGACGCAGGCGGAGTATCGCGGGTGCGTCGAGGCGGGGGTGTGCGGGCCCGTGGACCCGCGGCGCTGCTTCGTGTGGACCGGCGAGGGGTTCACGCGCGGAGCTCCGGTGCCCGAACCACTGACCCGCGACGATCATCCCGCGGTCTGCGTGAACTGGTTTCAGGCGGCGACCTACTGCGAGGCGCTCGGCAAGCACCTGCCGACCGAGGCCGAGTGGGAGCGGGCAGCGGCCGGCACGACGCGGCGCAAGTACCCCTGGGGCGAGGCGGAGCCGCGTTGCGAGCTGGCCCACTTCGACGGCTGCGGCGAGCACACGCGCCCGGTCGGGATGCGGCGCGCGGGCGCCACACCGGAGGGGGTGCAAGACCTCGCCGGCAACGTGTCGGAGTGGATCCACGACTGGTACGACCGCGAGGCGTACGCACGGCCGTGGCGTAACAACCCGTCCGGGCCCGCGTACGGGATCGTGCGCGTGGTCCGGGGCGGGAGTTACTACGACGGCCCGACCACGCTGCGCGCGTCGTATCGCTACGGGCTCAACCCGGTGTCGGGCTTTAGTACCGTCGGCTTTCGCTGCGCACGTTGAGAAGTCCGACGCGGGTCCGGTGCGGGTCACCTCGACACGTGCCGCGCGGGGAGTATGCTGTGCCGCATGCGAAGATCTGCTGCCTTGCTGGCTGCCGCGGTGCTCTGGGCCTGCGGGTCCGTGAAGAACCCTCCCGTCCCGCCGCCGTCGTCGGCCGAGCTCGCGGGCGGGGGCGTGTGGATCGCGTACAATCTCGGGTGCAAGCTCGGCTGCGACCAGATCTCGCGCGGTGACCGGATCCTCGCGGTCGATGGCCGTCCTGTCGCGACCGGAGCCGAGCTCGACGCCGCCAACCTGACCCGCGGCACGCCGGTCAAGGTGCAGGTCGCCCGCCACGACGGCAGCGGTCCAGTCGAGGTCTCGCTGCTCGCCACGCCGCACACCGACATGCCGCCCTTGAAGGCCGCGCCGCCGTTTTGGACCGTCGGTACGGCTGCCCTCGACCGCGCGCCGGAGTGGGCCCGCCTGCGCCTGTTCGGCCACGCGATCCCGGCGATGCGGCTGTATCGCGGCGAGGAGCCGCGTGGCTACATCAACGGGCGCGAGCTGTATGGCCGTGGCGCCGTGATCCTCGTGTGGGAGTTGCCGTGGCTGCTGGGACACACACGCGAGTTCTGGGCCGAGCTTCCCGGCTTCTACGCGCAGCTCCAGAGCCACGACCCCGCGCTGATGGCCGCGGGGGTCGACACGTATTTCGTGTTCCCGTCGGTCGACGAGTCGAAGGCTCGCCGGCCGATGGCCGACCCGGAGATCGTCAACGCGGGGACCGGCACGGACACGCTCCGCTTCGCGATCAACAAGGAGACCCGCGATCACATCCGCAGCGAGGTCCCGCCCGGCACGACCGACCTCATCCCGCTGTTCCTGCTCGAGTCCGCCGCGGACGACCCCAACAACCTCGGCCTCGAGCACCCGGCGTCCGACATTCGCGAGTGGCTGTTCGACCGCATCTATGCGCCGGTGATCCTCGTCATCGACCACCGCGGGATCGTTCGCTGGCACAGCCGTGACTTCCCGATCGGCCCCGAGGAGACGATCGAGGCCGCCGTGCAATTTGCCCTGACGCAGCTCCCGGACGGACCTGCGGCGGGCCAGCCCGTCGCGCCCGCACCCGCGGCCACGCCAGTGCATCCGGCGCCCGTCAGCGGGCCATGAACATCGCGGCGACGACCTCGTAGACCGCATAGCCCAGGACGGCGACCATGCACAGCGCCGACGGGCTCGCCAGGCGCCGCATCAGGAAGCCGTCCCGCGCGGCCTCCTGTTCGGCGCTGGCGAGGACGCCGTCGCCGAACCCGGAGGTCTCCTTCGGCCGGCTCGGCGCCTTCGTCGACCGCAGCGGCCGTCGAGCGATGACCCGACCGCTGTCACCTCGTACGGGGGTCTGGCCACCCACGATGGTGACACGACGCTTCGATCGGGCGTGGGCGGTCATGCGGGATGACGACGCAGTGGCTCAGGTGCTCGAGAGCTTCTTCTTGAGCTCTTCGAGTTGTGCGTCGATCTCGGCGGCCTTCATCTCGTCGACGGGGGCCTCGGCGGCCGGCTTGCCGGTGCCGATCTGGCGCGGGTCCTCGGTCTTGCCGGCGGTGAGGGCCATCTTGCGCTTGAGGGCGTCGAGCTGGTCGTCGACGCTGCTGGCCTCGAGGGCCTTGAATTGCGACTCGAGCGAGTCCTCGTTGAGCGCGCCGCTGATCTCCTGGGTGGCCTCGGCCTCGGCCTCGAGCTGGGTGACGCGGTCCGACATGCGGTCGAAGGTGTCGAAGGCGCTGGTGCTGTTGATGCTCGACAGGGTCTCGTTGATCGTGCGCTGGGCCTCGGCCCGCTTCTGACGCGAGACCAGCAGGTTACGCTTGCGCTTGGCCTCCTCGATCTTGTTGTCGAGGCCGCGCAGGGCGCCCTTGAGGTTCTCGACGGAGGTCTTTTGCGCCTCCCACTGGTCCTTGAGCTGGCCGGCGACCTCGTCGTGGTCGGCCTTGCGGGCGAGGGCGGCGCGGGCGAGCGTGTCGTCGCCGGCGCGGATCGCCAGCATCGCTTTTTTCTCCCACTCGGCGGCCTTGGTCGCCTCCTGCTCCCACTGCTTCTTGATGCGCTTCTCGTCGGCGATGGCGACGGCGACCTGCTTCTTGGCCTCGATCAGCTGCTGCTTCATGTCCACGAGGACCTGATTGAGCATCTTCTCGGGGTCTTCGGCCTTGTTGATGAGCTCGTTGATGTTCGAGCGGATGAGGGTGCCGAGTCGTGAAAAGAGTCCCATGGTTTAAGTGCCCTCTTGAACAGGCTGGACAGGCTGGACGGTCGCGGGCCGCCAAGGGGTGAGCTGGTCGAGGTGGCTGTCGAGGGCCATCACCATGTCCTCGATCATCCCCTGAAACTCGCCGTAGTCGAGGTCGATGATCTGCTGCGCGCCCGACAGCACGATCTGCTCGTTGTCGAGGGCGTACGCGCAGTAGAGAAGGTGGTCGTTGAACTCGAGCAGCTTGCGGAACAGGCCCTCGCGGTCCGGGGTCAGCTCCGAGACCGCGAACAGCGGCGTCGAGTAGAGGACGATCGGCTCGTCGACGCAGGCGACGATGCGGGCGTGGCGGAGGCTGTCCGGGGCGAGCACCCAGGTGTCCTCCGACACCCGCTCGTGGGGGAGCTCCATCCGGAGCATGTACGATTCGAGGGTCTCGGCGTGACTCATGGGCGGGGGGCGGTCCGAGGGGGAAGGTCCCGGCAAGCGGGCGCAGGTGCCTGTGTGCGGCCGCGAGCAGGAAGCTCGGGGGGGAGATTCTATGCGATCGGCCGGCGGGGCGGCAACCTCCACCCGGCGCAAGTGCGCCCAAAGTGCTTTCACGGGGGGCCTGGGCCGTGGTATCCCGCAGGACCCCGGGAGACACGCCGCCGCCATGCAGGGATCGCCAGGTTTCGCCGCCACGCACATCGCCGGGCCGCCCCCGTCTCCGGGCCACTGCTTTCGGTCGCCGGGAGGGTGCACGTGACCGCGAACGAGTCGTCGGGCGCGGGTGGTGGTGCTCCGGCTGTCGGAGCGCCGCCGATCGCGTTGGCGAACCTGCCCCGGCACGTCGGCATCATCATGGACGGCAACGGGCGGTGGGCCCGGCAAAAGGGCCTGCCGCGCGAGGTCGGGCACGAGCACGGCGCGGACGCGGTGCGGCGGGTCGTCAGGGCCGCGCGCGCGCTCGGCATCGAGGCGCTGACGCTGTTCGCGTTCTCGAGCCAGAACTGGGACCGTCCGCCGCAGGAGGTGTTCCACCTGATGGCGCTGCTCAACCGCTACCTGCTGGAGGAGCGCGCGGAGATCCTCGACAACGGGATCCGCCTGATCACCGTCGGCGACACCGACCGCCTGCCGGGCTACGTGCGAGATCCGATGCGCGAGCTGATTACCGCGTCGGCGCATCACAAGGACATGACGTTGTGCCTCGCGCTCAGCTACGGCGGCCGCGAGATGATCACCGAGGCGGCGCGCCGACTGTGCCGGCAGGTCGCCGCCGGCAAGCTGCGCCCGGAGGACGTCGACGCCAAGGCCTTCGAGGCCCAGCTCGACTCGAGCAAGATGTTGCCCCCGCTCGACCTCTTGATCCGCACCAGCGGCGAGCACAGGATCTCCAACTTCTTCCTGTGGGAGGTCGCCTACGCCGAGCTGTTCTTTAGCGAGGCGATGTGGCCCGACTTCGCGCGCGAGCACCTGCAGGAGGCCCTGGAGGACTACAGCCGCCGCGAGCGGCGGTTCGGCACGGTGTCGGAGGCGGAGGCCTCGGACGAGCCGGCCTATCCGGGGCTGTTTCCGCCGCAGCGGGGCAAGGGCTGACGCATGGGAGACTTTGTCCGGCGGCTGTGGGTCGCGGTCATCCTGGTCCCGATCCTCGTGGTCGGGTTGTTCGTCGATCCTTCACCGTGGAGCATCCTGGTGATGTCGGCGATCGCGACGATGTTCGCGCACGACGAGTTCCTGCGCATGTCGTTGCCGGTGCGCCCGGAGGACGCCGAGCGGCCGCTGCGGCTGGTGGTCGTGGTGCTGCTCGGCGGCGCGATCCACAGCTTGCCGATGATCTACTCGCCGGGGACGGTGCTGCCGCCGCTGCTGTCGATCTCGGTGATGATCGTCGCGCTGACGATGCTCATGCGCCGGCACCACCTGGCGAGCGCCGGCCGGCACATGGCCGCGTGCATCGCCAGCCTGCTCTACGTGCCGCTGCTGGCCAGCGTGTGGCCACTGATGAAGTCCGAGTTCGGCCCGGGCTGGCTGTTCATCACCCTGTGCCTGGCGTTCTTCTCCGACACGGTCGCGTACGTCTTTGGCCGCCTGTGGGGCCGCCACAAGCTGTACCCGGCGGTCAGCCCCGGCAAGACCTGGGAGGGGTCGGTCGGCGGCCTGGTCGGCGGCATGCTGGCGACGGTGGTCGCGGGCTCACTGCTGCTGGTGCCGGACCTGTCACTGGGCCACGCGGTGGTGCTGGGGGTCATCGGCTCGCTGTTCGGGCAGGTCGGCGACCTGTTCGAGTCGATGCTCAAGCGCGGCTACGGGGTCAAGGACTCGAGCTCGCTGCTCGGCGCCCACGGCGGCATGCTCGACCGGGTCGACGCGCTGCTGTTCGTCGCGCCGGTCGTCTACTACTACGCCAAGTTCGTGGTGTACGCGTAGGACCGGCGAGGGCCGCGCTCAGGATCGGCTCAGGATCGGCCGGTGCCGAGCGTCTTGTTCTTGCCGCCGCGCTTGAAAAACCAGTAGCCGATCCCCCCGACCACGGCGACCGGCACGAGCACGCTGCTGGCGGCGACGACCACAGTGCCGACCACGGCCGTCCCGACGCCCGTGGCGGTGGCTGCAGCGGCGGCGGTGCCGTTGGAGGCGTCCTGCTTCTTGGCATAGGCGAAGGTGGCGCCAGCGACTCCGAAACCGATCATGGCCAACAACATGCTTGAACCCTCCGAGGCGCGAGAAATCGCGGAGGCCGCAGTATAGACCCGCGGGCGGGCGCACGCTCGTGCGGACTGGACGGGGGGGGCCCGGGGACTGATACTTGCGCCGTGGCAGAGGACCCCAAGGGCAATTCAGGCGAGACGACCCCGCAGACGGACGGGCCAGAGGCACAGAGCGGCGACCGGACCGGTCCGGAGCGTCCTCGCGAGCGCAGTGACGCCGCGGCGAGTCGTGGCGCCGAGGGCCCGCGTCCCGGCGACCGCGGCCCGCGTCCAGGCGACCGCGGCCCGCGGCCCGGCGACCGTGGCCCGCGTCCCGGCGATCGCAGCGCACGTCCAGGCGATCGTGGCCCGCGTCCCGGTGACCGCGGCCCGCGAAGCGATGGCCCGCGTCCGGGTGACCGTGGCCCGCGAAGCGATGGCCCGCGTAGTGATGGCCCGCGTAGTGATGGTCCGCGTCGTGATGACCGTGGTCCGCGTCGTGACGACCGCGGCCCGCGTCGCGACGATGACCGTCGCAATGACGCCGCCTCGCCGCTGACGGCCTCGCTGTTTAGCGCCGTACAGGACAAGCAGGTGCCGTGCCGGATCGCCGGCTGCGAGAACACCTGGACGTGGTTCGCCGCGCAGCAGATCCGCGGCTTCGGCCAGCCGCCGCCGGATCGCATGTGCGACGAGCACCTCGGTCAGTTCAATGAGCTCGCCGACCGCGAGGTGCCGTGCCGTACGCCCGGCTGCCCGAACACCTGGACCTGGAAGCGCGGCGCTCAGCTCGCCGAGATGCAGCGCACCGGCAAGCTGCGCCGGCCGTCGCGCCTGTGCGCCGAGTGCTTCACCGCCGAGCGCGAGACCCACGACGCCGAGCTTCCATGCAAGATCGACGGCTGCAGGCGGACCTGGACCTGGACCCGCGATGCCCAGCTGCGCCACCGCCTGTGGGTCCTGCGCCAGCGCGCCAAGGCCGACGCCGTGGCCGCTCGTGGCGCCCGCTCGCGTGACGAGCAGGGTGAGGCGCGTGAGGGTGAAGCCCGTGAAGGTGACGCTCCGCGTGCCCGTGAGGGCCGTGAAGGCGAGGCCCCGCGCTCGCGCAGCCGGGGCGAGGCCCGTGAGGGCGAGGCCCGTGAGGGCGAGGCCCGTGAGAGCGAGGCCCGTGAGGGCGAGGCCCCGCGGACCCGTGAGGGCGGCCGTGAGGGCTCACCGCGCAGTCGTGAGGCCCGCGAGGGCGAGGCCCCGCGCGCCCGTGAGGGCTCGCGCAGCCGTGAGCCCCGCGAGGGCGAGGCCCCGCGCTCGCGCAACCGTGAACCGCGCGAGCCCAGCGAGTTGCGTGAGGGTGACGCGCCGCGCCTGCGTGGGCGCGAGACGACCCACGAGGAGCCGACCGGCTTCGACGTCACCGTCGAGCGGCCGCTGCCCTTTCTCGGCGCCGAGCCGGTGGCCGGCTCCGACGTGGCTGTCTCCGGGGACCTGTCCTCGGGGACCGGTTCCGAGGGACAGGTTCACGAGGACAGCCGCGAGGACAGCCGCGACGATGCGGGTGCATCGGCGCCCGAGATCACGGCGCCCGGTGCCGATGAGGTGACCGAGCCGGCCAACCAGTCGAGCGAGGCATCCGAAGCATCCGAAGCATCCGAAGCATCCGAGTCCGAGTCCGACGCTGGCGAGGCGAACGAGCCCGGTGGTGACCGCAAGAAGCGTCGGCGCAAGCGTCGTCGTGGCGGCGCCAGGCCGGCGCCCAACCCCGAGGGTCCGCCGGAGCGCATGTGTGGCCTGTGCGCGCAGAAGATCAGTCGCATCCAGGCCAAGGAGCAGCCCTGCAAGGTGCACGGTTGCGCAAGGACCTGGACCTGGGACCGCGCGAGCCAGATGCGGGCCTGGGTGCTCTCGGGTAGCGACGACCTCGACTTCGAGCCGGCCGCCCCCAAGCGCATGTGCGAGGTCTGCCGCGAGTTCTGCCGCACCCACCCGGACCGCGAGGTCCCGTGCGGACGGCCCGGCTGCAACAATAGCTGGACCTTCAAGACCGGCGCGCAGCTGCAGGCCTTTTTGGCCGGCCGCATCGCCGACCCGCTCAAGCTCTGCGGCGAGTGTGCCAAGGGCGAGTTCGCGGCGACCTTCCGTCCGTCCGGTGAGGCCGGTGCGGTGCCGGAGGGGGCCGAGACCATGCCCTGCGTGGTCCCCGGCTGCGAGGGCACGTGGTTGTACATCCCGGGCATGCGCCTGCGTGACGCCGCCTACGGCGAGCTCTCGCCGGACCGCATGTGTGACAGTCACCGGGTCGAGCGTGGCTTCGCGGCCGCGGTTCCGCCCGAGGTGCACGAGGTCGAGGTGACTGCGGCGGACCTCGCCGTCGACGAGGCCGTCGACGAGGCCGTCGACGATCCCGCCGAGGACGCCCACGACCACGACCTCCCGGTCGCGGACGAGGGGGCCCCGGAGGCTGAAACTCCCGAGGATGCCCAGGACCCCGAGGAGCAGCCCGAGGAGCACCCGGAGGTCTCGTCCGGGGTGCCGGTGGAGCCGGACCCGGGCGCCTGAGCAGGCGTTGACCCGGGGTGGGTGGCGTGCTCGGCTCCGGCCGCGCACGAATACCCTGGTCTCACGCTCCTGCTCGGCCTCCTGCTCGGCCTCTCCTGCTCCCGCTCGGCCTCCCTATCACGCTCCCGTGCGCTCTTTTTGTCGGCTCCGCAGGTGTTGCACCGCGGGGCCGGCTGCTTTAAAGCATGCCCGTGCCCGACGACGCGCTCGCCACCACCCGCAGCCGCTACGAGGCGACGCCGCGGGTCCTCGACGCCGACCTGCTACGCATGGCGCGTGGAGATCGGGGCTGCCTCGGTGACGCGCTGGCCGGCTTCGGTGCGCTCTCGACGATCGTGTTCGGTGTGCTCGGCTCGCTCGACGTCCTCGGCTACGGCTACATGATCGTCGGCACGCTGATGTTGCTCGCGGGTTTCATCATGAGCGCGTCGGCGCAGGTCCGGTCGGCGCCGCCGCGGCGACGGGCGCTGACCGAGGGGCCGCTGGTGCTCGCGCGCGTCGTCAAGGCCGACCCTGCGCTCTACGAGCCCGGCGACGCGGTCCTGCCGGCGCGCGTCGTGTTCGCGCTGGCGCCGGAGCGGCGCTACGACAGCGCATACCTGCGAGCGCTCGGCCAGCGTATGCAGG
>JAYUXQ010000741.1:0-24479 GCA_043752905.1 Nannocystis sp.
GCCAGATTGCGCGGCTGGTCGACGTCGGTGCCCTTGAGGTCGGCGAAGTGGTAGGCGAGCAGCTGCAAGGGGATGCTTGCGAGGATCGGCTGGAGCTCCTCGGCGATGTCGGGGACGAGGACGATGTCGTCGGCGAGGTCGCCGAGCTGCTGGTCGCCCATGGTGGCGAGGGCGATGATCTTTCCACCGCGCGCGCGGACCTCCTCGAGATTTGAAAGCACCTTGCCGTAGCCGGGGCCGCGCAGGGCGATGACGACGACGGGCATCTTCTCGTCCACGAGCGCGATCGGGCCGTGCTTCATCTCGCCGCTGGCGTGGCCCTCGGCGTGGATGTAGCTGATCTCCTTGAGCTTGAGGGCGCCCTCGAGGGCGACCGGGTAGCACAGGCCGCGGCCGAGGAAGAGCATGTCGCGCGCGCCCATGTGACGCCGGGCGATGATCTTGAGGGCGGCGCTCTGGCCGAGCAGGTTGTCGACGTGGGCCGGGAGGTCCTGCAGGCCCTCGATGAGCTTGCGGGCGCGCTCGACCGGCAACGTGCCAGTGCGGCGGCCGAGGTGGATCGCCAGCATCGCCATCATCGTCAGCTGGGTCGTGAAGGCTTTGGTGGAGGCGACCGAGATCTCGGGGCCGGCGTGGGTGTAGAGCGTCTGCTCGGCGACGCGGCTCATGCTGGCGCCCTGTACGTTGCAGATCGCGAGGGTTCGGGCGCCGCGCTGGCCGGCCTCCTTGAGCGCGGCGAGGGTGTCGGCGGTCTCGCCGGACTGCGAGATCGCGAGGGCGATGTCACCGGGGCGGACGATCGGGTCGCGGTAGCGGAACTCGCTGGCGATGTCGACCTCGACGGGGATCCGCGCGAGGCTCTCGATCAGGTAGCGGCCGGTCAGCGCGGCGTGCCACGAGGTGCCGCACGCGAGCATGATGATGCGCGTGCGCTCGCCGAGGTCGAGCTTGAGGCCGTCGAAGCGGATGTCGTCGGCCTGGAGACCGTTGCCGATCATGGTCTGGTGGATCGCGCGCGGCTGCTCGTGGATCTCCTTGAGCATGTAGTGGCGAAAGCCCTGCTTCTCGGCGGCCTGCGGCGACCAGTCGACGCGACGGCGCGGGCGCTGGACGGCGGCGCCGGCGAGGTCGACGATCTCGAAGGTCGTCGGGGTGATGCGGGCGATGTCGCCGTCCTCGAGGTCGATGACGTGGCGGGTGTGGGCGAGCACGGCGGAGACGTCGGAGGCGACGAAGTTCTCGGGGCCGGGGCTGTCCTCGCCGACGCCCGGACCGCCGAGGCCGATCAGCAGCGGTGAGCTGTGGCGGGCGACGACGATCGCGTGCGGCTCGGCGTCGTGGACGATGGCGATGCCCCAGGTGCCGTGCAGCTGGGGGACAGTGCGCGCGACCGCGCGGACCAGGTCGGGCTCGGTCTCGAGGGCGCGCTCGATGAGGTGGGCGATGACCTCGGTGTCGGTCTCGCTGGCGAAGGCCCGACCCTCGGCGACCAGCTGCGCGCGCAGCTCGGCGTGGTTCTCGATGATGCCGTTGTGGACGACGGCGACGGGGCCGGCGCGGTGCGGGTGGGCGTTTTGCTCGGAGGGCCGGCCGTGGGTGGCCCAGCGGGTGTGGCCGACGCCGCAGTGGCCGTGCAGGGGGGTCTGGCCGAGCTGGTCGGCGAGCGCGGCGATCTTGCCCTTGCAACGAACGACGCCGATCTCGGGGCCCTTCGCGCCGGTCAAGGAGATGACTGCGACGCCGGCGCTGTCATAGCCGCGGTACTCGAGCTTGCGCAGGCCGTCGAGCAGGATGGGGACGGCCTGGCGAGGGCCGGTGTAACCGATGATGCCGCACATGGGTGTCCCTTACGCGAGGAGGCCCCACGTGCTTCCACGTGGGGCCTCCTTGCGTTACCACGACCGCGGTCGCGGGTCACTTCCGCGGGCTACTTCTGCGGGCTACTTCTGCGGGGCGGCGGCGGGGGCCTTGGCCTTCGCGTCGGCCGGAGCGGCCGATGCGGCCGGAGCGGCCGATGCTGCCGGCGTGGAGGCGCCGAGGCGCGGCTGGTTGGCGGCGCACAGGGGGCTCTTGTCGACGCACTCGAGGTCGGTGTTGTAGTGGACGATGGTGGCGTCCGGGAGTGCGGTCTTGATCTGGCTCTCGACCTTGTCGGCGCGGCCGACGACGACGATGACGGGGACCTCGTGCATGTACTTGCGGGCCATCGCTTTGATGTCGCCGATCTGCACCTTGGCGACCTCGTCGCGGTAGGTCTTCCAGTAGTCCGCGGGGAGGTTGAAGGTCAGGACGGCGCGGACGCGCTGAGCGATCTGGTCGGCGGTCTCGATGCCGAGCGGGAAGCTGCCGATCGCCTGGGTGAGCACCTCGTCGTACTCGCGCTGGGTCGGCTCCTCGGTGCGCATCTTCTTGATGTGCCCGAACAGGACGGTCAGCATCTCGCCGGTGGTGCTGGTCTTGGTCTTGGTCCAGATCGTCCACGTGCCGGGGGCCTGACCGGCCTCCATGCGGGAGTACACGCCGTAGGTGAGGCCCTTCTCCTCGCGCACGTCGAGGAACAGGCGCCCGGTCGAGCCGCCGCCGAGGATGTCCGACGCCATGTCGAACTTGATCCAGTCGGGGTGCTTGCGCGCGAGCGCGAGGTTGCCGATGCGGACCTCGGACTGGGCCGAGCCGGGACGGTCGACGAGGTGCACGACGAGCTTTTGCGGGAGCTTGTAGTCCTTGAAGCCGTTGAGCGGGTTGACGGGGGCCTGGCCCTCGATCGGCTTCCACTTGCCGAAGATGCCCTCGACCATCGGCTGCGCCTCACCCGGGGTGATGTCGCCGGAGAGGATCAGGTAGGCGTTGTTGGAGCGGTAGAAGTTGCCGTGGAACTTCTTGACGGCGTCGATCGTGACGCCGTCGATCGTGGCCTCGGTCGGCATCGGCCGGCCGTAGGGGTGACCCTCCGGGTAGGCCGCCATGCCGAACAGGGTGTCGGCGAGGCCGTCGGCGTCCGACTTCTGGGCCTTGAGGGCCGTCTTGGCCTTGTCCTTGAGCTTGGCCAGGGCGTCGGCCGGGAACGCCGGGTTCATGACCTCGTCGGCCATCAACGTCAGCGCCAGCTTGGCGTCCTTCTTCATGACCTGCGAGAACACGCTGGTGTCGTGGACGCCGGCGCCGGCCCCGAGGCTGCCGCCGACGAACTCGATCTCCTCGTCGATCTTGGCCTTCTTGCGGGTCTTGGTGCCCTCGCCGAGCATCGACGCGGTCATCTCCGCGAGCTGCTCGTCGTCCATGGTGCCGGCGCGGACGACCAGCTGCACGGTCAACAGCGGGACCTCGTGGTTCTCGACCACGTAGACGTCCATGCCATTTTTGGTCGTGAACTTCTGCAGGTCGGGGAACTGCACCGGGCGCGGCTCGGTCGGCGCGGGCGGCTCCTGGTACGTGCGCTTGGGGCCGGCGTCGGCGACGGGGCCGGGGCCGGTGGTGTTGCCGGCGTTCGGGTCGACCGGCTTTTGGGTGTCCGTGGTCTTCTTGCAGGCGGCGATCGAGGTGACGGCGACGGCGCTGGCGAGCAAGACGGCGACAAAATGAGTGGACATGGTGCGGTTGCGCATGGTCGTGGTGTCCTTGGCTCAGCCGGGGCCCATCATGTTCGCCTTGCCGGCGGCGGGCTTGATCTCGAGGGTGAGCCAGTTGGGGCCGAGGTACTCGTTGGCGACCCGCTTGATGTCGGCGGGCGTCACCTCCTGGTACTTCTGGAGGTCGGTGAGGACCCGCTTGGGGTCGTTGTAGAACAGCGCGCCGGTGGCGATCGAGGTCGCGCGGCCCTGGTTGGTGGCGAGCGTGCCGACGGTCGACATGACCTCGGAGTTGATCGCCTTTTGCAGCTCGCGGGCGCTGATCCCGGTCTTCTGCATCTTGGTGACCTCGTCGCGGATCACGGTCTTGATCTGGTCGAAGTTGGTGGTCGCCAGCGGCATCGCCTGGACGAACACGAGGCCGGCGTCCCGCTGGGAGAAGTGGGCGCCGCCTGCGAAGGCGACGAGCTTCTTCTCGTCCTGAAGGATCTTCGGGATGCGCGCGGACTCGCCGACCAGCAAGATGTTGCCGAGCAGGTCGAGCGCGTAGCGGTCCGGGTGGGTCTGGCCGACGGTGTGCCAGCCGAGCAGGTACAGGGCCTGCTGGGCGAGCGGGTCCTCGACGGTGCGGTCGAAGGGCTTGCTCTTGTCGATCTGGCCGGCCGGCGTCGGGGTGCGCTCCGGGCCGCGCTTGATGTCGCCGAAGTACTTCTCGACCTTGCCCTTGAGGTCGGCGAAGTCGACGTCGCCGACGAACACCAGCACGGCGTTGTTCGGGCTGTAATACTTGTTGAAGAACTCCTGTACGTCGGAGGTCTTGGCGGCGTTGAGGTCCTCGAGGCTGCCGATGACCGAGTGGCCGTAGCCGGTGCCCTTCCACGCGTCGGAGAGCCAGTCCTGGATCGCGGCCGAGTACGGCACGTTATCCATGCGCATGTTCTTCTCTTCCTTGACGGCCTTGCGCTGGTTCTCGAAGTTGGCGTCGGTGATCTCCAGCGAGCGCAGGCGATCGGCCTCGAGCCACAGCCCGAGCTCGAGATACTGGCTCGGCAGGTTCTCGTAGTAGATCGTCATGTCGTACGAGGTGCCGGCGTTGTTGTTGCCGCCGACGCGCTGCACGAAGGTCAGGTGACCCATCGGCGGCACGTTCTTGCTGCCCTCGAACATCATGTGCTCGAACAGGTGGGCGAAGCCGGTGCGACCCTGGACCTCGTCGCGCGAGCCGACGTCATAGAGGACCGTCATGTTGAAGGATGGCGTCGAGTGGTCCTCGACGACGAACACCCGCATGCCGTTGGCCAGATCGAAGCTCTGGATCGGCATGTCGAACCCGAGATCGCCCTTCTTGGGCTTCTTCGCGATCTTGCCGGCCGCGCCAGGGGCCATGCTCGTGGCGGCCGCGGCAGCGGGCTTCGCGGCGGGAGCAGCCGCGGGGGCAGGTGCAGCGTCGGCGAGGGCGGGGACTGCGAGCAGGCTGAGGGCGACGGCGGTCGCGCGTAGCATGGAGTGGCGGCTGCGCATTCGTCCGTGAGAGGGGGGCATCGACATCGGCGGCATGGACGGGAGAGTCTCCTCAGGAGGTGGGGGCCGCGGCGTCGGGCAACCGGGGGGCCGCGGCGGCGCGACCCTAGCACAACGAGCCCCCCGCGCGGCACCATGGAGGGACAGCTGTCCGCGACGGTAGATCCCTCACAGGCCGGGTGCATCGGGCGACGAGGGGCCGACCCGGGGGCAACCAGCAGCATGGCTGGCTGGACTGCACAGGGGCGCAGGTTCGCCGGGTGGTTGACAGCGCAGGTACCCAAACCCTATAAATCCGCGCGCTTGGCGGGGGCTCTTGGCCGTCGTCGATGCATTGGGGCGTCGGCAAGTGGTAAGCCAGCGGGTTTTGATTCCGCCTACCGCAGGTTCGAATCCTGCCGCCCCAACCGACTTCAGGGCCCTCCGGGCCTGAGGTCCGACTTCACAGCCCTCCGGGCCTGAGGTCTGACTTCACAGCCCTCCGGGCCTGATGTTTGACTTCACAGCCCTCCGGGCCTGAGGTTCCTTCTTGCTCCGAGGCCCCCGTGAACAAGCTCCTGACCATTTTCGGTGGTAACTCGAACGCTCCGCTGTCGGCCGAGCTGTGCGAGCATCTGGGGGTCCCCCAGGGGCGAGCCCGGGTCGAGCGCTTCTCGGACGGAGAGATCTTCGTCGAGGTCGGCGAGAACGTCCGTGGGGTCAACTGCTTCATCATGCAGTCGACCTGCAGCCCGCCCAACCGCAACCTGATGGAGCTGTTGATCATGATCGACGCGCTCAAGCGGGCCAGCGCGGGCAGCATCGTCGCGTTGATGCCGTACTTCGGCTACGCCCGCCAGGACCGCAAGGTCAAGCCGCGCACGCCGATCTCGGCCAAGCTGGTCGCCGACCTGCTGACCGCGGCCGGCGCGACGCGGGTGCTGGCGGTGGACCTGCACGCCGGCCAGATCCAGGGCTTCTTCAACATCCCCTTCGACCACCTCTACGCGACCCCGGTGTTCCGCGACGTGCTCAAGTCGGCGGGCCTGCGCGGCAGCGACGTCGTCATCGTGTCGCCGGACGCCGGCGGCGTCGAGCGGGCCCGCATCTACTCGAAGATGCTCGAGTGCTCGCTGGCGATCATCGACAAGCGCCGCGAGTCGCCCAACGTCTCGCAGGTGCTGAACCTGATCGGCGATGTACAGGGCAAGCGCGCGATCCTCGTCGACGACATCATCGACACCGCGGGCACGCTGTGCAACGCGGCCTCGGCGGTGCTGGCCCATGGCGCGACCGAGGTGTTCGCCGTCGCCACCCACGGGGTGTTCTCGGGCCCCGCGATCGACCGCATCAATGCCTCGGTCATCAAGCAGATCTGGGTCACGAATTCCATCCCGCAGGGCGACCGCCAGGTCCGCTGCGACCGCCTCAATGTCGTCAGCCTGGGCCCGCTGCTGGCCGAGGCCGTCAAGCGCATCCATCACGGAGACTCCATCTCGAGCCTGTTCTTCTGAGCAGCCCTGGACGACCCCGACCCCGACCTCTGCCTCACCGGCGGCGAGCCCAATTCCGCGGCACCCACCCGGCGGCATGACCGAGAGAAGAGAAGCGATATGAACGAACAGCGTGAATTCACAGTCCAGGTCCGCACCGACCACGGCAAGGGCGCGGCCCGCAAGCTTCGTGCAAGCGGCCTGATCCCCGCCGTCGTCTACGGCGCCGGCGGCGAGCACCGGGCCGTGGCCCTCGACCCCCGCATGCTGCGCAAGGCGATGGACCCGGCGCGCAAGCTCAACACCTGGTTCAAGGTGAACATCGAGGAGAACGGCAAGACGATCGGCACCGAGTCCGTCATCGTCATCGACCACCAGGTCGACAAGGTCAAGGACCGCCTGCTGCACGTCGATTTTCTTCGCGTCGATCCCGAGCGCGAGCTCGAGGTGCGCCTGCCGGTCGAGGTCACTGGCCGCGCCGCGGGCGTCGTCGCCGGTGGTTCGCTCAAGACCTTCCTGCGCTACATCCACGTGTCGATCAAGCCGCGCGACATCCCGACCAGCCTGGTCGTCGACATCACGCCGCTGCTCGGCGGCGAGACGCTGCGCATCAAGGACATGAACATCCCCGGCGGCCGGATCCTCGAGAACGGGAACCAGTCCCTGGCCCACATCGAGCCCGCCAAGATCAAGACGGAGGAGGTCGACGACAAGGCCAAGAAGCCGGCGGCCAAGGCCGCCGCGAAGCCGGCAGCAGCCGCCGCCGCCGCCAAGCCGGCAGCCGCAGCCGCCGCGCCCAAGGCAGCCGCCGCGAAGCCGAAGAAGTGAGCCGCCCCTGATGTGGTGGCGCTGCACGCGAACGGAGGAGGCCAATGGACGCAGCACCATGGCTGATCGTGGGCCTCGGGAACCCGGGGCCTCGTTACGCGCGCACGCGCCACAACATCGGGTTCATGACGGTCGACGCCTGGGCAGGAGAGCAGTCACCCGCACCAGGCTGGTCCGAGAAGTGGAAGGGCCAGACGACCACGCTCAAGTGCGCGAGCACCCGCTGCGTGCTGCTCAAGCCGCAGACATACATGAACTGCAGCGGGTTGAGCGTCGTGCCGGCGGCCCAGTTCCACCGGGTACCGCCGCCGCAGATCGTGGTCGTGCACGACGAGATCGACTTCCCGCTCGGTCGCATGGCGATCAAGAAGGGCGGGGGTCATGGAGGTCACAATGGCCTGCGTGACATCGTCGCCCAGCTCGGCTCGGCCGAGTTCCTGCGGATCCGCCTCGGCGTCGGGCGACCGGTCCATGGCGAGGTCGCCGACCACGTGCTGTCCGACTTCAGCTCCGACGAACAGGGCCCCGCCGCCGACATGGTCGAGCGCGCCGTGAAGGCCCTGACCTGCATGATGACCGACGGTGTCGTCATGGCCATGAACAAGTTCAACACGACCTGAGCGGCTCCCCCCGCGTCGGTCGCTCCCCCCCTTCCCGCAAGAAAGTCCCCCGTGGATATCCCAATTCAAACTCTCCTCTACGCCGTGCCGGCCTGCGGCTGCCTGGCGCTGCTCTACGCGCTGTTCACGACCGCATGGATCACCAAGCAGGACCCCGGTAACGTCCGCATGCAGAAGATCGCCGAGCAGATCTTCCGCGGCGCGATGGCCTTCCTGGCCGCCGAGTACAAGGTCCTGGCGATCTTCGTCGCGATCATCGGCGGCATCCTGGCCCTGTCGGCAGACGAGTCGTCCTCGCCGCTGGTCGGCCTGTCCTTCGTCGCCGGCGCCAGCTGCTCCGCGCTCGCCGGCTTCTTCGGCATGCGCGTGGCGACCCGCGCCAACGTCCGCACCGCGGCCGCGGCCCGCATCGGCCTCGCGCCGGCGCTGGCGGTCGCGTTTCGCGGCGGCGCCGTGATGGGCATGTGCGTCGTCGGCCTCGGTCTGGTCGGCTTCGGCACGCTGTTCATCGTCTACCTCGGCCAGTTCGACGCCCTCGCGGACGTCGACGGTCAGGCGTTCCAGTTCAACCGCGTGGTCAACATGCTGGCCGGCTTCGCGATGGGCGCCTCGTCGATCGCGCTGTTCGCCCGCGTGGGTGGTGGCATCTACACCAAGGCGGCCGACGTCGGCGCCGACCTGGTCGGCAAGGTCGAGGCGGGCATCCCCGAGGACCACTTCCTCAACCCCGCCACGATCGCGGACAACGTCGGCGACAACGTCGGTGACGTCGCCGGCATGGGCGCGGACCTGTTCGAGTCGTACATCGGCGCGATCCTCGGCACGATGGTGCTCGGGGCCGTGGCCGTCAGCGGCCGCCTCGAGGCCTCGATCCTGCCGCTGCTGATCGCCGCGGCCGGCATCGTGATGTCGATCCTCGGCACCTTCCTGGTGCGCACCAAGGAGGGCGGCAACCCCCAGCTCGCGCTCGACGCCGGCTCGTTCGGCGCGGCGTTCATCATGCTGCCGATCTCGTGGGGCATCATCTACTATTGCGTGCTCTCGGCGGCCAACCACGGCACGCCGATGATCACGACGGACCTGTCCAACCTGGCGGCGTGCAGCGTCAACGGCGTGATGGACGCGGCGAACACCACGCTCATCAGCTCCGAGGCGTGCAGCATGTCCCAGACCTGGGCGCTGTTCTGGGCGATCGTCGCTGGCCTGATCTCGGGCGTGGCGATCGGTGCCGTCACCGGCTTCTACTGCTCCAAGGGCAAGCGCCCGGTGAACAGCATCGTCGAGCAGTCGAGCACCGGCCCGGCCACCAACATCATCGCCGGTCTCGGCGTCGGCATGGAGTCGACGGCGATCCCGATCCTCCTCATCGCCCTCGCGATCTTCGTCGCCAACTACTTCGCCGGTCTCTACGGCGTCGCCCTGGCGGCCCTCGGCATGCTGTCCACCACCGGCATCCAGCTGGCCGTGGACGCCTACGGCCCGATCTCGGACAACGCTGGCGGCATCGCCGAGATGAGCGGCCTCCCGCGCGAGGTCCGCGAGCGCACCGACAACCTCGACGCCGTCGGCAACACGACCGCCGCGATCGGCAAGGGCTTCGCCATCGCCTCGGCCGCCCTCGCCGCCCTGTCGCTGTTCGCCGCCTACCGCAACATCGCCCTCAAGGGCAGCGACCTGCTGCTCACCGACCCCAAGGTCCTCATCGGCCTGCTCATCGGCGGCATGCTGCCGTTCCTGTTCTCGGCGATGGCCATGAAGGCCGTCGGCGCCGCCGCGATGGACATGATCACCGAGGTCCGCCGCCAGTTCCGGGAGATCCCCGTGCTGCGCGAGGCCCTCACGCTGGTCGCCCGCGCCGAGAAGGAAGGCCGCGACCTGACCTCCGAGGAGGAGGTCCAGGTCCTCGCCGCCGGTGAGAAGACCGAGGTCGAGCGCTGCGTCGCCATCTCGACCAAGGCGTCCCTGCGCCGCATGATCATGCCGGGCGTCCTGGCCCTGACCTCGCCGGTCATCGTCGGCTTTTGGTCCCGCAACGCGCTCGGCGGCCTGCTTGCCGGCACCCTGGTCACCGGCGTCATGCTGGCGATCTTCATGTCCAACGCCGGTGGCGCGTGGGACAACGCCAAGAAGCAGGTCGAGGACCAGAAGAAGGACTCCAGCCAGGCCGTCAACACCGGCAAGGGCTCGGAGCGCCACAAGGCCGCCGTCATCGGCGACACCGTCGGCGACCCCTTCAAGGACACCGCGGGCCCCAGCCTCAACATCCTCATCAAGCTGATGACGATCATCGCTGTCGTCATCGCCCCGACCCTCGTCAAGTACGGCGGCCTGTAAGCCCCCAGCCCCCAGGCCCCAGGCCCCACGCCCGCGTGCTGGATCCATCCGGCACGCGGGTTTTGTCTGTCGGTGAGGCCGCTGGTTGTGAGCATCCGCAGCGGCGCTCGACCCACCCCAGGAGGACGTCAGCCCCCCGGCCCCCCGGCCCCTTGCAGCGGGCGGCCCCATGGTCTACAAGTTGCGCCCCCGTCCCCCCGGGCGGGTTTGTTTCACCATCATTTCTCTCCTTGCTCCTCGCCACGCCAGTCGTGTTCGGGGGGCCAAGCAAGATCGTCCACGAGGAGAATTCATGTCCGACACCACCGGCCAGGTACTCTCGGTCTCCAATAAGCAGGGGACCAAGCGCGAGTACGAGACCATTCTTATCCTCCGTCCGAACATCGGCAAGACCGGCATCATGGACTTCGTGACCAAGATGCAGGGCGTGTTCGAGAAGCGTGCCGCGCGGATCATCAAGATCGAGAACTGGGGCAGCCGCACGCTGGCCTACCCGATCAAGCGCTCGCCCAACGGCATCTACCTGTACTGGCGCTTCCTCGGCGGCTCGGACATCGTCCACGAGTTCGAGCGCAACCTGCGTATCATCGACAACGTGCTGCGCTACTACACCGTCAAGGTCGACGAGGATGTCGATCTCGACGCGCGCCCCTCGGAGATGACCGAGGACCTGCTGGCCAACATCAGCGAGCCGCCGCCCGAGCCCGAGCCCGAGCCCGTCCGCGAAGTCGAAGAAGAGAACTCCATGTTCACCGATGACGGTGTCGAGGGTCTCGAGGAAGGAGTGAGCTGAGCCATGTCTGACGAGAAGCCCCGTTCCAACCGTAGCCGGTCTTCGTTGCTCGCCAACGACAAGACCCTGGTCATCGATTACAAGAATCCGCAGCTGCTCAAGTCGTTCCTGACCGACCGCGGCAAGATCGTGCCCGCCCGGATCTCCGGCGTGTCGGCCCGCCAGCAGCGGCAGATCACCCGGGCCGTCAAGCGCGCGCGCATGCTCGCCCTGATCCCGTACACGGTGCAGTGAGAGGACCCTCCCCATGGCCAACCTCGAGATCATCCTCCGCAAAGACGTGGAGAACCTGGGCGCCGCTGGCGAACTGGTCTCCGTCCGCCCCGGCTACGGCCGCAACTACCTCATCCCCCGTGGTCTCGCCCTCGCGGCGACCCGCGGCAACATCGCCCAGCTCGAGCACCAAAAGCGCATCATCGCCGCCGAGCAGGCCCGCATCCGGGCCGAGCATGCCAAAATGGCAGAGCAGCTCAAGGGCGTCTCCGTCGCCATCGCCCGCAAGAAGGGCGCCGATGGCAAGCTGTTCGGCTCGGTGTCCACCAAGGACATCGCCGAGGCGCTCGCGATGCAGAACATCAACATCGACCGCAAGCTCCTCCGCCTCGAGGAGCCGTTCAAGGCCGTCGGTAGCTACGAGGTCCCGATCCGCTTCAGCTCGGATGTCTCCGTCGACATTCGCGTGAACGTCGTCGGCGTGTAGGAATTTCCTTCACGCCCTCCGGGCCTGATCGCCTGCCCTCCGGGGCGGTGAATCTCACGGGCCGCATGCCTCCGGGTGTGCGGCCTTTTTGCGTGGAGTCGCGTCGCCTGCCGGTGCACGTCGGGCGCCATGTCCCCTGGTTACGGTACGGACGCAGCGTCCCTGCGTCGTTCATGGATGACCCTCGGCGCACTCGAATCGCATGGGCAGCTCGTGTCGATCGCCTGGCGATCGCTCACTCGCCCTTGAGCCGCTCGGCGCTGCACTTGCCCATCAGACACTGCGCCGAGTACACGCCCTTCTGGTCGCAACCACGGACGTGATACTTGCCGTAGACCTCGTCGCGCGCGACGCTGAGCTGGTCCGGCGCGCACTTGAAGTCGGTGGCGGCCTGCGTGCGCGTGGCCTTGTCGAGCTTGCCAACGCAGCCGGTCAGGGCGGTGAGGATGACGGCGAAGATCAGGGCGGTGCGCATGCTCGGACTGTATCACCCGACGGAACGGATGTTTGGCCGGTGCGGATCGTGTCGCGAGATCGTCAGCGCCGCAAAGCGCCACGCTCGCACGAGCGAAGTCCTCGAGTCGCGCCGACGACTCGGCGGGGGACCCCCGTCCCTCCGAAGGGCGCGCCTCCGGCGGGACATCCGCCCCAGACCCGCCATGCTATACAGCCCGCGATGGCGCGAACTTTGCCGCACAACAACGAGGCCGAGGCGGCGATCCTCGGCGGCATCTTGCTGCGAGGTCAGCAGGCCCTCAACGACGTGCTCGACGTCGTCCGCGAGGACGACTTTTACAACACGGCGCACCAGGCCATCTTCAAGGCGATGAAGGTGCTCGACGAGCGGCGCGAGCCGATCGACGTCGTCACGCTCGAGGCGCAGCTGCGGGCCGTGGGCGAGCTCAAGGTCGCCGGTGGTCTCGAGGCGCTCAACAAGCTCGGCGACCGCTACGCGACCAGCCAGAACATCGTGCATCACGCGGAGCTGGTGCGGCGCGCCTCGATGGTACGCAACCTGGTGATCACGGCGCGCGAGGTCGCGGAGGAGGGCATGGAGGAGCTCGAGAACTCGAACGAGTTCATCGACCAGGCCGAGAAGCGCATCATGGCGGTCAACGAGCGTGGCCGGCGGACCGCGTATCAATCGTCGAGCGAGCTGCTCAAGAAGATCTTCATCGAGATCACGGAGCGGGCCAAGCGACAAAACCCGATCACCGGCGTCGCCACGCACTTCACTGACCTCGACAAGATGACCGGCGGCATGCAGCCGGGCGACCTCGTGATCATCGCGGCGCGCCCGTCGATGGGCAAGACGGCGTTTGTGCTCAACCTGGCGCAGAACGCCTGCGTGCCCGCGGCGCGGCACATGAACTTGCCGGTCGAGGAGCAGCCGGTGCTGCACCCGGTGTTGTTCTTCAGCCTCGAGATGGGCGCGAGCCAGCTGGTCGAGCGCGTCCTGTGCTCGGAGGCCAAGGTCGACTACAGCAAACTGCGCTCGGGCGCCTTCATCGACGACGACTTTCGCCGGATGATCGGCGCGGCGGATCGTATCTCGCAGGCGAAGTTCTTCATCGACGATCAGGCCGCGCCCTCGATCCTGGAGATACGAGCGCGCGCGCGCAGATTCCGGGACGACCGCTCCATTTTTACGGGCCACAAGGACCAATTCGGCCTCATCATCGTCGACTATCTCCAGCTGGCCCGCGGCGGCAAGAGCCGCTACGACTCGCGCGAGCAGGAGATCAGCGAGATCTCCCGTGGTCTCAAGGCGATGGCGAAGGAGTTGCGCATGCCGGTCCTGGCGCTGTCGCAGCTCAACCGGGCGGTCGACAGCCGGGCCGACCATCGGCCGCAGCTGTCCGACCTGCGCGAGTCGGGCGCAATCGAGCAAGATGCGGACGTCATCATGTTCATCTACCGGGAGGAGCGCTATCTGCCCGGGGACGCCTCGCCGGCCGACCGGCAAAAGGTCGAGAACAAGGCCGAGATCATCCTCGGCAAGCAGCGCAACGGCCCGATCGGGACGGTGCACCTGACCTTCCTCAAGCACCACACCCGCTTCGAGAACATGTTGAACGGTCCCGGCATCACCGACTGAGGCCGCCCGCCGCAAGGTCTGTCGCGAAGCGGCGCCGCGCGCCCGCTGCGGGGCAGTTTCGGGGCAGTTTACGCGGCCACCTCAGAGCGATCCCCGGGCCATTCCCGGGCGATCCACGGGCCATCGTCGGTCCTTCGTCGGTCCTTCGGCGGTCCTTCATCGGTCCTTCATCATCACTGCGGGGCGAGCACGGGGCGTTGCGGCCGTCCTCACCGACCTGTCCCGAGGGCCCGGCGAGGCCTCGCGGCGGCCGGCCGCCAGCGTGGTGAGCCTCTCACAGGCCGCGCGCAAGCGTGGCGAAGCCGGCGCTCGACGTGATAGCTTGCGGGGCGATGTCGGTGCCCACCCAGATCGGGCCGTTCAAGGTCAAGGGCCTCCTCGGCAAGGGGGCCATGGGCGAGGTCTACGAGGGCATCGACGAGAAGCTCGGTCGCCGCGTGGCGATCAAGATCCTCGGGCGAAAGCACCGTGAATCCGAGGAGTTCAAGACCCGCTTCCTGCGCGAGGGTCGAGCCCTCGCGGCGATGAACCACCCGAACATCGTCGCGGTGTACTTCATCGGTGAGCACGAGGACCGGCCGTTCCTGGCGATGGAGTTCCTCGACGGCGAGGACATCGGCGGCTCGCTCAAGAAGCGCGGCGCCTTGAACCCCGGTGACGCCGCCGAGGTCATCCGCCAGGCCGCGATAGGGCTCGCCGAGACCCAGCGCGTCGGCGTCGTCCACCGCGACGTCAAGCCGTCGAACCTGGTCGTCACCTCGCAGGGCTTCGTCAAGGTGACCGACTTCGGGCTCGCCAAGGCGCTGCAGGAGGACCTCTCGATCACCGCGACCGGCGTGTTCGTCGGCACGCCCGACTACCTCGCGCCGGAGCAGGCGATGGGCAAGGAGGTCGACGCGCGCGCCGACGTGTACGCGCTCGGCTGCTCGCTCTATCACATGTGCTCGGGCCACCCGCCGTTTCGCAAAGGCGGCCAGGACGACCACTACACGGCGGTCGTGCGCCGGCACCTCAAGTCGGAGCGACCCGAGCTCAAGCTCGAGATCAAGGGCTTCGACGAGCCGCTCTCGGACCTGTGTCGCCGCATGATGAGCCGTCGTCCGGACGTGCGCCCGACCTTCGAGGAGCTCAAGACCGGCCTCTCCGAGATCTCGCGCCGCCTCGGCGGTCAGGTGCCGCCGCGCCACAGCAACGTCGAGCTGCGCAGCCTCGATGAGATCAGCGAGGTCTCCAAGAAGTCCGGGGCCAAGGCCACCGAGCTGGTCCCCGGCGACGGCGGCGAGAACGTGCCGGCCCGCTCGACTCGCACGACCATGCTCGCGGTCGGCGTCGGCGTCACGATCGGCATCGCCCTCGGCGTCGTCCTCGCGATCTGGTCGCTCTGACCGCCCTGTCGACGGCTTCACCGGCCCCTTTTGGTCCGAGTCCTCATGACCACGCACCTCGACCCTGTCGCTTCCATCGCCAATTCCGCCACTTCTTCACCGGCTTCGATTTCGGCGACCGAGATCCTGCGCGAGCGCCTCGGCGGTCGCAAGATCGACTGGGCGCTGGTCGCCGGCTCGGGGCTCGGCGTCGGCTTCGTGTCGCCGACCGACGGCATCGGCCTGGTGATCGAGGGCCAGTTGCCGCTCGCCGAGCTCGGCCTGCCCGCGCCCTCGGTCGCCGGCCACGGCAACAGCCTGGTGTGGGGCCGCGTCGGCGACTCGACGGTGTGCGTCCAGACCGGCCGCCTGCACCCCTACGAGGGCCACCCGATCGACGTGTGCACGGCGCCCCTGCTGGCGATGATCGGCTGCGGCGCGCGTGCGGCGGCCCTGACCTTCGCGGTCGGCGGCCTCGACCCGGCGCTGCGCACCGGCGAGATCGTGCTGCTACGGGACCAGATCGCCCTGTTCGGCCCGACGCCGTTGGTGGGCGCGAGGTTCGTCGACTGTAGCCAGATCTACCCGAGCCGCCTGCGCAAGCGAATGCAGCAGGTCCACCCGGGCATCGGCCCGACGCAATTGCCCGAGGTCGTGTACGCGCACGCCCGTGGCCCGCAATACGAAACGCCGGCCGAGACCGAGGCGCTGCGAAGGCTCGGCGGGCAGGTCGTCGGCATGTCGACCACCTACGAGGCGATCCTGTGCGCGGCCCATGCCGTGCCGGTGCTCGGCCTCGGCGTCGTCACCAACGGGGCCGGCCAGACCGGCCTGAGCCACCTCGAGGTCCAGGCCCGCAGCAACGAGGCGCGCGCGCAGATCTCCGCGCTGCTCGGCGCGCTGCTCGCGGGCTCGCCCGACGGCCCCTGAGCGTCGCCCGCCTGTCCCTCGGGGCAGGTTGTGAGCGCGTGCGCGGCGTGCTAGCCCCTCGACGTGCAGAAGTTGCTCGCCGCCGTGCACGCCGCCGCGAGCCCGCGCGACTGGTCGCGTGGGGTCGAGCTGTCGCGCGCCGGCGCGGTGCTCGGCAAGCGCAGCGCGGACGACGAGATCGTCGTGCAGGTCGCGGTCAAGGGCGCCGCGGTCAGTCCGACGGTCACGCTGTGGCCCGTCGACGCGGAGTGGAGCTGCGACTGTGACAGTCGCGCGGACCCCTGCTTCCACGTCGCCGCCGCGGTGATCGCCCTCAAGCGCGCGGCCGAGTCCGGGGAGGCCCTGCCGACCGCGACGGCCCGGGCTGGCCGGGTCGGCTATCGCTTCACTCGCAGCGCGGAGGGCCCGGTGTTCACGCGCGTGCGCGTGGCCGAGGGCGCCAGCGAGGCGCCCCTGTCGCATAGCCTCGCGCTGTTGAGCTCGGGACGGATCGAGGGGCCGTCGACGGTCGCGTCGCAGGCGGACATCGCCGTCGACCTCGCGCTCGGAGCTTTTATCAAAACCGGCGTGCTACCGGTGCCGCTGGCCCGCAAGGTCGTGCCCTTGCTCGCGGCGTGTAGCGACGTTCGCCTCGACGGTGCGCCGATCGAGATCGACGCGAAGCCGGTCGGCCTGCACGCGCGCGTCGCCGACGACCCCGGAGGCTTTCGCGTCGCGCTCACCCGCGACCCCGCGATCACGGAGACCCTCGGCGGGGACCTGTTTCGCTGCGGCGAGCGCCTGCGCGTCGGCCAGCCGCCGGTGCTGCCGGAGGCCTGGGCCGCGCTCAAGAAGGGGCCGATGGTGGTCTCCCGCGAGCGCGCGACCTGGCTGGTCACCGAGATGTTGCCCGCGCTCGAGCGTGCGGTCCCCGTCAAGGTGACCGCGAAGGAGCTGCCGAAACTCAGCGACGGCCACGCGCCGCACATCGTGCTCGAGGTGGCCCAGAGCGGCGAGGCGCTGACGGTGCTGCCGACGATCGTCTATGGCAAGCCGCCGGTGGCCCGCCTCGACGGCGACCGCATCGTGCCGTTCGGACGCGTGCTGCCGCGACGTGACCCCGAGGCCGAGGCGAGGTTGCGCAAGCTGCTGGCGAAGCACTCGCTCGCGGCGGGCGAGCGCAAGGCGGCGGTCGCCGGCGCGGGCGTCGAGCTCGGCGAGCGCGTGCGCGGGCTGGCGAGGGCCGGACGCGACGCGGTCGAGCTGCGTGGCGAGGCCCACCAGAGCTTTATACGGCTCGGCCCGCTGGCCCCGCGCATGGGCCCGGGCGGCGGACTCGACCTGTCCTTCGAGACAGAGGGTGGCCGGCGCGCGGACGCTCGCCAGGTGCTCGCCGCGTGGGAGGCGGGCGCCTCGGAGGCGCCCCTGCTCGGGGGCGGCGTCGCCCCATTGCCGCATGACTGGCTGACCCGCTACGGCCCGCAGATCGCCCTGTTGCTGGCCTCGCGCGGGTCCGACGGCGAGGTCGCCCCGCACGCCCGCCCGGCCCTCGCCGATCTCTATGCTGCCCTCGAGACCCCCGCGCCGCCGAACCTGGCCGGGCTCGCGGCGCTGCTGCGCGACAACCTCGCCCTGCCGCGCGCCAGGCTGCCGGCCGACCTCACCGCCGAGCTGCGCACGTATCAACGACGCGGCGTCGAGTGGTTGTCGCTCCTGCGCGACGCCGGCCTCGGGGCGATGCTCGCGGACGACATGGGCCTGGGCAAGACGCTGCAATGCCTGTGCGCATTACAGGGCCGCTGCCTGATCGTCGCCCCGACGAGCGTTTTATTTAATTGGGCCGCGGAGGCCGCCCGCTTCCGTCCTGGTCTGCGCGTGTGCACATATCACGGCCCGCGCCGCAAGCTCGACGCCGACGCCGACCTCGTGCTCACCAGCTACGCGATCCTCCGGCTCGACGCCGAGGCGCTCGCCGCCGAGGCCTGGGACGCGGTCGTGCTCGACGAGGCCCAGACGATCAAGAACCCCGACAGCCAGGTCGCGCGCGCCGCCTACGGGCTGACGAGGGCCCGCTGGCGCGTCACGCTGACCGGCACGCCGGTCGAGAATCGCCTCGAAGAATTGTGGAGTCAGTTCCACTTCATCATGCCGGGCCTGCTCGCCGGCCGCCGCGACTTCGCCGAGCGCCACGCCAACCCGATCGCCGACGGCGTGCCCGGAGCCGCGGCGCGCCTGCGGACCATCCTGAAGCCGTTCCTGCTGCGACGACGAAAGCAGGAGGTCGCGAAGGAGCTGCCCCCGCGCACCGAGGTCGTCCTGCGCTGCACCCTCGACGAGCGCGAGCGGACCATTTACGAGGCGATCCGCGCCGCCACCGAGAAGGAGGTCGTCGAGGCGCTCGAGTCCGGCGGCGGCGTGCTGATGGCCCTCGAGGCCCTGCTGCGGCTGCGCCAGGCCTCGTGCCACGCCGGCCTGGTCCCGGGCCAGCACGCCGAGCGCTCGTCGAAGCTCGACCTGCTGCAGGACACGCTCGACGAGGCGGTCGCCGAGGGCCACAAGGCGCTGGTGTTCTCGCAGTGGACGGGGCTGCTCGACCGCGTCGAACCGTACCTGCGCCGCGCCGGGCTCGACTTCGTGCGCCTCGATGGCAGCACGAAGGACCGTGGCGCCGTGGTCGACAAGTTCCAGGCCGCCGACGGCCCGCCGGTCATGCTGGTCTCGCTCAAGGCCGGCGGTACCGGCCTCAACCTCACCGCCGCCGACCACGTCTTCATGCTCGACCCCTGGTGGAACCCCGCCGTCGAGGATCAGGCAGCGGACAGGGCGCACCGTATCGGCCAGACCCGGCCCGTGATCGTGCACAAGCTCGTGGCAGAGGACACCGTCGAGGCCCGGATCCTCGAATTGCAGCAGCGCAAGCGGGCGCTCGCCGACGCGGCGCTCGCGGGGGCCGACGCGGCGACCTCATTGACCCGCGAGGACTTGCTCGCGTTGTTGCGATGATCCACGGGGTGTCGACATTGCACCCGCACATGGCGGGTATCCAAAAACGAAAACGACATGGCGGCCCGGAGGCGCGCCATGTCGTCGTGGGGGCCCGGGCTCAGCTGTCGCGGCGGGCGGCCATATAGGCCTGGGTCAGCTCGGGGTCGCCGGCGATCTCGAACATGAGGGCGTCGAGCTTGTCGCGGTCGAGGCCGTGCTTGCCGAGGATCTCGTCGGCCTGGTCGGGCGCGCCGGAGATCTCGCGGGCGACGGTCGCGGCGAGCTTGATCTTCTCGGCCTTGGGGTCGACGGCGGGCTCCTTGTCGGCCGGCTTGACCGGGTCGGGGGTGGTGACCGTGGTGGTGGTCTTGGTGTCGGTCTTGACGTCGCCCTTGGTCGTCGTCTTGGTGACGACCTTGGTGTCGGTCTTCTTGTTGTCACTGCCGCCGTCGCAGGCGGGGAGACCGACGAGGGCGAAGGCGACGAGGATGCGCGTGATGGTTGAAGTCTTCATGGTGCGTTCTCCTGGTCGTCGGATCACTGGGGCGAGGGGGCGGCGGGGCCGGGCGTGCGAGCCTTGGCGCCGCCCTTGGCCTCGACCCGGGCGTCCTTCTTCTCGGCCTTGTCGGCGGCCTTGTCGGTCAGCTTGTCGAGCTTGTCGTCCCTCTTCTCGGCCTTGTCCTCCGCCTTCTCGAGGCGGTCCTCGACCTTCTCGTTGGTCTTGAGGGCGTTCTCGAGGCGCTTCTTCTCCGCCTCGAGCGACTTCTTCTCGTCGCCGGTGGCGGTCGAGATCTTGGCGTCGAGGGTCTTGATGCGGCCCTCGACGGCGTCGCCGCGCTCCTCGTTGCGACCCTGGGCGGCCTGGATCTTGGCCTTGAGCTTCTCGTTGCGGTCCTCGTGCAGGAGGACCTTCTTCTTGCCCTTGGCGACCAGCTCGGTGCGCTTCTCATGGGCCTTGGTGCGCCACGCGAGGTTGAGCTCGCGCTGCTTCTCGAGCTTCCCGCGCAGCTCGGTCAGCTTCTTCTCGTCGAGCTCGGCGGTGTCGGTCTTGCGGGCCTTGATCTTGGCGGCGAGCGCCTTGCCGCGCAGGCCGGCGGCGACCTGCATCCTGACCCACTGGCCAAAGCCCTTCTTGACGCCGCGGGTGCGGGTCTGCTCGGCCTCCTCGGCGACGACCTCGCTGGCATCGCCGGCGCCGAGCCCGGTCTCACGGGTGACATCGAGGGCGGCCTTGAGCTCGGACTCCTCGACGCCGGCATCGCGCGCGTCGGCGGCGGCGATCGGCAGGTTGATGACGGACAGGATGTCGTCACCGAGCGCGTCCTGGTCAGAGACCTTGATCGTGGCGGAGGCATTGACCGCGCCGGAGGCCGCGACCGAGGTCTTGGCGGCGCCTGTGGCAGCGGCGTCGGTCGGGGCGGCTTGCTCGCTGGCGTTCGCCAGGGTCGGCGCGCCCAGAGCCAGGGTCAGGAAGGTGAAACACAGCTTGTTCATCGGGACTCTCCGCCGGGCAGAATAGACCAGGTGCTGACGAAAAGGTGGGGGCAGGTGACCTCGATCCCCATCTGTGCGCTCAGGTCGCCGGGGGTTCGTAATGATCGGGTTCGTCAGGAATGCGATCCTCTAGCCAGCCCTGACGTGCGCCGGGGAAGGCGTCTGCATAGGGAATGTACGGCTTGATGTCGAGGACCGGCGTGTGGTCGAGGATGTCGACGCCGTGTACGTGCAACACGCGACCTTCGATCCTCGTCAAGCGCAGACAAGACAGGCCGATGTTGTTGGGGCGATGCGGCGAGCGGGTCGCGAACAGCCCGCGGCTGCCCCTCGGGTCACGTGGAGATCGGACCGTCATCGAGTGTCCGCGATTGAGGTGGAACACGAACAAACACCAGATGCGATCGAAGTCGGCGAGACCCTCGAGGCCGTCCTCGAGGCCGTGATCCGGTAGCAGCTCGATGCGCGCGGGCAGCATCGCGTCGCCCTTGACCTGGCTGATGATCGGCGGCTGGCGCGGCGTGCCGAAGCGCTCGGTGTACGGCGATCGCAACACGCCGATCGGCGTGAAGCAAAACGCCTGGCGGTGGGCCTCGGCGTGCTCGCTGGTGTGGTCCTGTTCGGGCTTGCGGCGCTGCATCGCCGACAGTGTAGCCCCACCCGGCGCGGCCACGGCCCGTGTTCACGCGGCCACGAGGGCGAGCCGGTGCCGGTCGCGGGGACGGCCGCGACTGCGCCGGGGGGATGCGGTCCACGGCGCCGCGGAGACCACCTCTCCGGCGGCGCCCGCCTCACTCCCGGGTGAAAAAGGCGTCGGTGTAGTAGTTGCCATCCTCGTAATGGATGTTGGACGCGTGCCAGAAGTAATACGGGTGGGTATCCTCGAAGCAGGGACCCTTGGTGGGGTCGAGCACGCAGCGTGCACTCGCCCCAGCCGTCGGCGCCGAGCGGGACGCACTTGAACTTCTCGCCCCAGTCGACCCCGTTCTCGGGCTTAACGAAGGTATAGAATCGCTCGAGGTCGTCGAGGGACCAGCCTCCGTCCTGGCTGCCGTGGAGGACCACCGCGAGGTCCAGGCCGCCCATGTAGTGGTCGGCGCCCGCGAGTTTGGGCCCGCGAAACACCAGCTTGGGATCGGCGCCAACGACATCGGCCTCGGCGGCGACAGCTTCGTGCCGCAGCCGGTCAGCTTCGCTCAGCTGTACGAGGGGGCGGACAGCTTCACCACGAGGTGGCGCGTCGTGCAGTCGCTGTTTTATTACGCGCCCGGGACGACTGCGGATACCTACTGCACGGATACATATACGCAGATGCCGCTCAGAAGTCGCAGCTGGCGTAGTTGGCCACCGCCTTGATGCCGAGCGAGGCGACCGGAGCGACGTAGGGCCCCGTCGACGGGGCCGACCGAGAACCCGAACTCGGGCACGAGCGAGAAGGTCGACGAGAGGGTGACCTCGGCGGCCGGCGCGGCGTCGACCAGGTGGGCGTCGCCGGAGATATTGGGGGCGAAGCGCGGGTCCCAGCCGTTTTGGTCCCTGACCAGCTGGAACGGCAGTGCCAGCGTGAACTTGCCGGCGAACTCGACCGCCGATGCGAACTTGAGCTTCGGCGCGAGCGTGATCGTCACAGGGATCGGCGTCGGCAGGGCGCCGACCCACCACTCGCCGAGGTCGAGCTCGTCCTCGATCTCCGCCTTGAGCACGATGGCGGTCTCGAGGGTCGGCGTGAAGTCGATGTCGACGGTGAGGTCGCCTGCGATCGTATCTTCGTCGCTACCACATCGGGCGCGGGCTTTGGCGACGCTGCGATTGTCACCGGGGGATCCAGCGGAGGCATACCGGCGCCAGCAGATGCCGGCGCCTCGCCCGGCGCCACGGGCGTACCGACCACGATGGCCGGGGCCTCGGGCCCAGAGACCGACGCTTCGTCGATCGGTCGCGCGAGGGATACGGCGATGGCCGTCGCGACCGCCAGCGCCAGCGATGCTCCAATGAGCACGGGCCGGCGTCCCCGTCGCTGCCAGTGCAGGATCGCCGAGCCGGCCGGCAGCGGGTCGACCGCGACGACCGGCTCGGCGATCGTCCGCGCATCTGGTCGTGCGCGAGCGCGCCGGCTGGCAGGAGCGTGACGATCTGGCCGCGTGGGTCGCCTTTTTGCAGCGCCAGCCGCTTGCATGAACGGCTGGATGCCCGTAGCATGCGCCCATGCATAGCTTGATCTTTCGCATGTGTGCGGTATCGATGTTCGCGACGCTGGCTGGCGGCTGCCCAGGCAAGGATGAGGGTGAGACCGACGGCTCGACCGACGGCTCGACCGACGGCTCGACCGACGGCTCGCAGGGCACCACCGGCGCGACGACCAGCCCCACGAGCGGCACCACCACCGCAGATACGGCGACCGGCACGGACTCGAGCACCGCCACCGAGCCGACGACGACAACGACCACCGACTCGACCACCGACTCGACCACCAGCGAGCCGACTACCACCGGTGAGCCCGGCTCGCTGTGTGAGGCCTACGTGGCGTGGTTGGTGATGTGTGGACAGCTCGACGGTACAGAGGCCGAGGCGCTCGCCGCGTGCGAGGATAGTCTCGCGGGATATAAGGCGACCTATGGCCCCGCTTGTGCGGTCAAGTACGACGGTTATTTAGAATGCGCGGCGGCGGCCGAATGCACCATCGAGCAGGTCTGCCCTGCGGAGGAGGCCGCGGCCGGGGATTGCTACCCCGAGCCCGGCGAGACCTGTACGGCCTATGGCGCCCTGCTCGCCAGCTGCAACCCGGGCGACGACCCGACCGAGCTCATGGCCCAGTGCCAGATCGAGCTCAACGCCAACGCGTACTACGACCCCCCCTGCGGCGCCGTGTTAGAGGCGCTGTACAAGTGCCTGGCGGGAAAGACCTGCGCGGAGCTCGCGGAGGGCACCTCCTGCGGAGCCGAGATCATGGCGGTCGACACCACCTGCATGGGTGAATAGCGCCCTGCGAGCCGCTCAGCGGGCCGGTGCACGGCGTCAGGGCGCCGCGAAGAACTCGGCGGCGTCGACGTAACGGACGCCGAGCGAGCGAGCGGGCAAAGCCCTGGTCGCTGTCCATGTCGCCGACCATGATCGTATGCTCGCGCGCGAGCCTGTGGCGCTGCACGAGCGCGACGCCGAGGCCGGGCAGCGGTTTGCGGCAGAAGCAGCCGACCGGGAAGGCGGGGTGCGGGCAGTAGGCGACCTCGGTGACGGGCAGGCCGAGCAGCTCCGGCGGTGCGGGCGAAGGCGGCGTCGGCGGCCTCCTGCGTGGGCGTGCCGGAGGCGACGCCGCTCTGGTTGGAGACGAAGAACAGCTGATAGCCCTCGTCGATCCAGCGCCGCAGGACGTCGCACCGGCCGGGCAGGAACTCGACGTCTTCGGGGCTGCGCGGGAAGATCTCGCAGCTCTTCATGGTGCGCAGACGGAGAAGCCTCGTCGGGGCCGTAGCGCTCGAGGATCCGCAGGACGACGTTGCCATAGGCCTCGTCGATCGGCGTGGCGAGGAAGCGGCAACGCACCGGCACGCCGTGCGCGTGAGCCACGCGGATGACCGCGTAGCGCGAGGTACGGGTCGCATAGATGTTGTCGAGCACGACGCGTCGCTGGCCGCTGGCGAGCAGCGTGCCGAGCCTGGGGACGAGGTCCTCGGGGCGGGTGGCGCGTGAGGCAGGGCGGGGGGTGGGATCGGGGGTGGGGCGGTCAGGATGCGGCTGACGATCCCGCCGTACTTGCGGCAAAGGGGTGACCCCGACGCCATTACTTAGAAAATG
>JAYUXQ010000742.1:0-3992 GCA_043752905.1 Nannocystis sp.
ATCGGCTGGCTCGGCGACTGGGTATTGCTCGGCATCGAGGACCGCGCCGCGCTCGTCGAGCTGATGACCCGCTTCGATTATCCCGTGCAGCTGGCCCCGACGACGTCGGAGCGCGACGCGTTCAACGACATCGAGATGTGGCGCATGGCCGGCCGCTTCCCGCTGTACGCCGCGGCCGAGGTCAAGAACCCGGCGATGCTGGTGGCGACGCTGGCTGCGATCAAGACGATGCTCGGCGGGGTAGCGCCGGGCATGGTCGACTGGGGCGAGACGAGCAAGCATCGCGACCTGCCGATCGTTCGCGTCGGCGCGAGCAAGTCGGCGCCGCTGCCCAACCGCGACATCGCCGACGCCGTCGCGCTGTATTATGTGCAGACCGGGGATGCCCTGGTGCTGGCGATCGACATCGAGGTGCTCAAGCGCGCGGTCGACCGCGTGCTCGACGGCAAGCTGCCCAGGAGCGGCACCGAGGGCACCTCGCAGTTCGTGGTCGAGGCCCACTCGCAGGTGGGCGCGCCCCTGTGGACCGCGCTGCTGTGGCTGATCCAGGGCCAGGCGAACGAGGCCCAGCTCGGCGCGCGGCGCTCGGCGGAGATCCTGATGCGTGGCGAGCCGGGCGTGCAGGGCGACCCGAAGGCGCTCGCGCAGCGCGGGCTCGACTACCTCGGCTTCGCGCCGGTGACGGCCCAGGGCGATAGCGCGTTCACCCTGGCCCCCGAGGGTGCCGGCGACGCGCTGCTCGGCACGACGATCGCGCCAGTGTTCGTGCCGCTGCCGATCGCAGGCTCGCCGGTCGAGCGCCTGATGCAGCGCCTCACCGGGGTGCGCGGCGAGGTCAGTTTTGATAAGGAGCCCGACCCCGCCGGCCCCAACGCCCGCAGCCTGCACACCCGCTTCTCGCTGCACCTCGGCGCGGCGCCGTGAGGATGGTTATCAACCAATGCCGACGGGCGCCAGCGCGGTCGCGCGGGCGCCCGGGAGCGGGAGCGGCTCACAGGTCGAGGTCGAGGGAGACGTCGAGGCAGATGTCGATGTCGATGTCACCGCCGCCGAGGCCGAGGCCGATGTTGATGTTGATGCCGCCGCCGTTGTCGAAGCCACTCTGGTTGGTGTGGGTGGTGGGGGCGGAGGCGAGGGTTGAGACGAGGATGGTGATGGTGGAGAGCATGGGAGTGGGTCCTTTTTCCTCGACAGCGTCGAGGCAGCGAGTGTCTTGGCGGCCGCCGGGAGATTCCGTCGCGGCTCGATGATTCGAGTATGCGGGTCGGGGATTTCGCGGCCAGCATGGCGGGTGAGGCGAGCGCCGGATCGGCGATGGTGCGGGGCGGCGATTTCGGCGAATGGTGGGCCTGGGACGGTCGCCAGGACGGAATTCGGAGAAATAGCAGCGGGGTGAGTGCGCTCCGCTGGGTACCGCCGTTCACTCGGAGGGTGCAGCCGCAGCGAGTAAGGCCGAACGCCTCGGTGCCTGCCAGGCGCCGACCGCTGATTCGTCAGGCTTCTCGAGCACACCGGCGATCACGACGGTGCCTGTCGGGTCGACAGACACCACGGCGGCGGACAGCACCGGCGCGAGTGCGGGGAGCGGCTCGACGACGTCGGGGTCGACCTCGGCCGAGTCCGGCACCGGCGATACCACGCTGGTGCTCGACCTGGGCTCCCTGCCGGACATCGGCGAACCCGGTCGGCTGCAAGGGGAAGATCGACCTGCTGTTCGTGATCTCGCGCGACGGGAACATGGAGGGCCGGCAGGCCAAGCTCGTCGAGGCCTTCCCCAAGTTCATCATACCGTTGTTGTCCTTGCGGTCGACGAGCACGTGCAGGGTGCCGGTCTCCGGGTTCACCGTCAGGTCGGTCACCGTGCAGTAGGCGGTCGGCAACACGGACACCATCCCCGCCGGATATTACATAAGATTTGATCATGTTAAGTCCGTACGGGTCTTAACTATATAAAAACATATGATTTCATCACAGGCGGGCCGGCGCGTCCCGCGGCGCCTCCGGTTCGCCCCGGGGCTGTTGTGGAAGAAATGCATGTGCTCCGGCGATCGACGCGCAGGACCCCGCTCCTCCCACAGCCGGCGCGAACCTTCCGATCTGTCGGTGTCAGGGCAGGTCGCCGCGCAAGAACAGCAGCTGCATGCGAAGCACGGCGCCGATCTCGAGGAGGAGCGCGCGCAGTGGTTCGTCGTCCTCGACGACGACGTGCATGTGCGGCTCGTCCGGGAGGGCGTGGGGGTGCAGGCCGAGGAGCAGCGCGCGGGCGAGGCCCGGGCGAGCGACGCGGAACGGGAAGGCGCCGGGGAAGTGCGGGTTGAAGCTGGCGATGCCGAGGCCGAGCGCCGTCGGGTCGGCGGGGTCGTGCAGGCGCTGGAGGATGCGCGAGGGGTCCTCGCGGATCGCAGCGAGCTGGCCGACGGGCAGCTCGTGGGCGGCCTCGATCTCGGCGTCCTCGGACGGGTCGACCGGACATGTCTCCAGGGACAGGTCCTCGCCGCTTAGGGCCTCGACCGCGGACCACAGGAAGCGCAGCGCCGCCGAGCGGTAGACGACATCGAGGCCCAGGCTGCGGTACAGCGCCAGCGCGACCGTGTTTCCCGGCTCGACGTTGAGGCACCAGCGCGTGCAGCCGAGCGCGCGCAGGTGTTCGGCGAGGTGCAGCATCAGGGTGCGACCGCGGCCGCGGCCGCGCTGGGCCGGGTCGATGACGACGTTGCGCACGTAGCCGAACTCCGCCATGCGCTCGAAGTAGGCGTAGCCGAGGATCTGCGCGCCCTCGACGAGCATCAGGGTGCTGTCGTGGAGATGGCCGGTCCAGGCGTCCTCGTCGGGGATGGGGTCGCCGGTGCCGAGCTCGGGGAACATGCGGGCGAACTCGGCGTAGTCGTCCGGGGTCGCCGGTCGCAGGTGCGGGGTCATCGGCGGGTCCTCGCGGTCTGGGGGGTCTTCATGGCTGTGCTCCTCGTTCTCATTCTCATTCTCATTCTCATTCTCATCGTCATCATCTTCATCATTGGGGTCTTCGAGGTCGGGGTCGGCGAGGGCGGGGACCCAGGTGGTACGCTCGCTCCAGCGGTGTGGGGTGGCGAAGGGGGCGACCAGGCGGGCGTCGCCGTCGTTCCAGGCGGCGCCGCGGTCGTCGAAGATGGTGATGAACTGCACCGGCATGCGCCGGAGCTTGCGCAGGTGGGCGAGGTCGGTGCAGGCGGCGACGACGTGCTCGGCGAGCTTGCGGGCCTGATCGCGGCGCTCGTTGGCGAGCAAGAACAGCAGCAGGTGACGCCTGGGCGTGCGCACGCGAAAGTCGACGCTCCACGTGGTCGCCGAGATGCCGGGGATGCGGTCGTTGCGGGTGATCGCGAGCGGGCCCGGGAGCTTCGCGCGCAGGTAGGATTCGACCTCGTCGGGGAACGATCGGGTGATGCGCGGGCGACCGGAGCGGCGCAGGTCGGAGACACGCAGGCAGGCCTGGGCGACGCGCACGGCGGCGGCGGCGAGTGACTCGTCGGGCCGCGTCGTCGTGCGGAGTTCACCGCGCTCGAGCGTGACGTCGAGGCTCGCGCAGGCGTCGGAGATCTGCTGCTGTTGGCGGGTACTGCGGCGCGGCTCGATGGTGTGGGACCGCAACCAGCGCAGGGTCTCGCCGAGGTCGCCGAGCAGAGGAGGATCGCTGTGGCGCAGCAGGAACAGTACCAGCGGGTCGCCGTCGGGGAGGGTGAAGGGCGTGCGCACACGGAGGTACGCGCCCCACTCGTCGGCGGTGAACAGCGGGGCCGCCAGGCCGGCGTGTAACCTGTCCTCGGGGTCAGGTGGCGCGCTCACAGCAGGGACTCCTGGGTCGGCGGGGCGTCGGCGAGCTCGGCGTCGTGGGTGAGGGCGGTCAGGCGGCAGAACAGGCGCCATGCGTCGCGCTCGCTGGCCGTGTCGTGGGGTGGGTCGGCGACGGGCACGATCTCGTCGCGGCGGCCGGGGCTCCAGCGGTGGAAGTGGAG
>JAYUXQ010000743.1:0-9768 GCA_043752905.1 Nannocystis sp.
TCGGCTATGGCCGTCACAGGAGGAACTGCACGTTGGCCAAAGCCACTGCGATCGTGAAGAAGCTTCGTCCGCTCGGTGACCGCGTCGTCATCAAGCCCAGCGCCCGTGAGGAGATGACCAAGAGCGGCATCGTCCTCCCGGACACCGTCAAGGAAAAGCCCCAGGAAGGCACCATCATCGCCGCCGGTCCGGGCAAGATCCTCGATGACGGCAAGCGCGAGACGATGGACGTCAAGGCCGGAGACAAGGTCCTCTACGCCAAGTACGCCGGGACCGAGTTCAAGATCGAAGGCGACGATCTCCTCATCGTCAGCCAGAAGGACATCCTGGCGATCGTCGAGGACTGACGGCCAGCGCGCCGTCGCTCCCATCGACACGACCTGAAACCGCATATCCCTGGAGGAATGAAACCTTGGCCAAGCAACTCATCTTCGACGAGACCGCTCGTCGCTCGCTCAAGCGCGGCATCGACCATCTGGCCGACGCCGTCAAGGTCACGATCGGCCCCAAGGGCCGCAACGTCGTCCTTGACAAGAAGTTCGGCGCTCCGACCATCACCAACGACGGCGTGACCATCGCTCGCGACATCGAGCTTGAGAACCCGTTCGAGAACATGGGCGCGCAGCTTCTCAAGGAGGTCGCGACCAAGACCGACGATGTCGCCGGCGACGGCACGACCACCGCGGTCGTCTTGGGCCAGGCGATGGTCGCCGAGGGCCTCCGGGTCGTGACCGCCGGGGCCAACCCGATGGTCGTCAAGCGCGGCATCGAGCAGGCCGTCGCGGCCGTCGTCGCCGAGCTCGAGAAGCACAAGGTCGACGTCTCGTCGCGCGAGCAGATCGCGGCCGTCGCCGCCATCTCGGCCGCCGATCCGGAAGTCGGCGAGATCATCGCCGAGGTGATGGACAAGGTCGGCAAGGACGGCGTCATCACCGTGGAGGAGGGCCAGTCCCTCGGCCTCGAGAAGGAATACACCGAGGGCATGCAGTTCGACCGAGGCTACATCTCGGCGTACTTCGTGACCAACTCCGACCGGATGGAGGCCGTCCTGGAGAACCCGGTCATCCTCATCACCGACAAGAAGATCAGCGCCGTTCCGGACCTCCTGCCCGGCCTCGAGAAGGCCGTCCAGCAGAGCCGCCCGATGCTGATCATCGCGGAGGACATCGACGGCGAGGCCCTGGCCACGCTGGTCGTGAACAAGCTCCGCGGCACCGTCTCGGTCCTCGCCGTCAAGGCGCCGGGCTTCGGCGATCGCCGCAAGGAGATGCTTCGTGACATCGCCGTCCTGACCGGCGGCACGGTCATCAGCGAGGAGATCGGCCGCAAGCTCGACTCCGTCACCCCTGAAGACTTCGGTTCGGCCCGTCGCGTCGTTGCGACCAAGGACGACACGACGATCATCGATGGCGACGGCTCCCCGGACCTGATCAAGGCCCGGATGAGCCAGATCAAGGCCCAGATCGAGGAGACCACCTCCGACTACGACAAGGAGAAGCTCCAGGAGCGTCTCGCCAAGTTGTCGGGTGGCGTCGCCGTGATCAAGGTCGGCGCGGCGTCCGAGGTCGAGATGAAGGAGAAGAAGGCCCGCGTCGAGGACGCCCTTCACGCGACCCGCGCGGCTGTCGAGGAGGGCATCGTCCCCGGCGGCGGTGTGGCCCTCATCCGCGCCCAGAAGACCCTCGAGGACCTCAAGGTCTCGACCCACGAGCAGCAGGTCGGCGTCAGCATCATCAAGCGCGCCATCGAGGAGCCCCTGCGCCAGATCGTCATCAACGCCGGCGGCGAGCCGAGCGTGGTGATGAACGCGGTCCGCGCGGGTGAGGCCGGTTACGGCTTCAACGCCCGCACCGGCAAGTACGTCGACCTGATCAAGGACGGCGTCATCGACCCGACGAAGGTCGTCCGCACCGCGCTGCAAAACGCCGCCTCCGTGGCCGGCATGATGCTCACCACCGAGGCGATGATCGCCGAGAAGCCCAAGAAGGAGTCGGCGCAGCCGTCCGGTGGCGGTGGTGGCATGGGTGGCATGGGCGGCATGGACATGTAGTCCGCCCCCCGCCGGCTCCCCGGAGCCGGTACACGCGCCCCGCTCGGTTCGCCGACGCGGGGCGTCGTCGTTTTTAAGCGCGCGAAAACCGGCTATGTTGCCGGCATGGATCTGCGAGACCACGTCGCCATCGTCACGGGCGCCTCCTCGGGCATCGGTCTGGCCGTCGCCCGCACGCTGATCGCGTCCGGGGCCCGGGTTGCGATGGTCGCCCGCGGGGCCGAGCGGCTGGGGCACGCGTGCGCGACCCTCGGGGCGCGCGCGACGGCCTTCCCGCTCGATGTCGGGGATCTCCAGGCGCTGACGGCCCTGCCGGGGCAGGTGGTCGATCGCCTCGGTCGCCTCGACATCGTCATCAACAACGCGGGCCTGCACCACCGCGGTGACATGCTGCGCCACTCGCCCGCGCAGCTGGCCGACATGTTCATGGTCAACCTCGTCGCGCCGGTGGTGCTGACGCGCGTGGCGGCCGACCTGATGACGGCCGGCGGCGTGTTCGTCAATGTCGCGAGCCTGGCGGGCAAGCTCGGCGTGCCGGGCTCGGCGGTGTACTCGGGGACCAAGGCGGGGCTGCGCTTTTGGGCGCTGGCTGCCGCCGAGGATCTCGGGCGTCGTGGGCTGCGGATAGCCAACGTGAACCCGGGGCCGGTCGACACCGGGTTCTTCGACGACGACATCGAACACGTTTCCAACTTGACCTTCTCGCAGCCGATGTCGAGCGCGGAGCAGGTCGCCGCGGCGGTGATGGATTGCGTGCGCGGAGGGGCGACCGGGCTCGATGTCGATGTGCCGTATCTTTCGGGCAAACTGTCGACGCTCGGGTATCTGTCGCCAGGGCTCGGGCGGCTGCTGCGGCCGTTGCTCGAGATGCGGGGGGCGGCGGCCAAGCGGCAATATATGGCGCGAAAGGGGCAGGGGTAGCTGTGGGCGGACGACGGCACTGTTCCTCGCAGCGATCCCTCGAGAACGCCACGAGCCGCAATCCGGCCGCGATCCGCCCCACAAAGCCCGCAGCGGTTGCCCCTGATGCAACCCGTGCGATACTGCGGCGCGCCCGGACGCTCCTGGCGCGCACGAACACGGAGGAATCGCGATGGGTTTTCTTGACAAGCTCAAGGCCAGCGTGGGCATCGGCGGCGCCAGGGTGCAGCTGCAGGCGAAGCGCTCGTACTACTTCGGCGACGAGAACGTCGAGATTACGGTCACGCTGCACGGCGGCAAGGTCGCGCAGAAGTGCCACAAGCTCGAGGTGTCCATCCAGCGCACGCGTGACCTCCCGACGGAGGAGGTCGAGGCGAAGAAGTCGAGCGGCCAGGAGAACCCGTCGACCCGCGTGACCGACACGCTGCTGACGCTGGTGTTCCCGGGCACCGAGGACGTCACGATCGAGCCGGGCAGCGCGCAGGTCTTCAATCTCGAGTTTGGCATCCCGGGGGACGAGCACACGCTGTTCTCGGACAGCCATGAGTACCGCGTGACGGTCGCCGCCGACATCCCGGGTGCGATCGACCCGTCCGACTCGGTGGCGCTCAAGGTGCTGCCGCCGCGGCCGTCCAACCCCGAGCGCGGGGCCATGAAGCCGACCGGCAAGCTGACCCCCGAGGCCTTCAAGGCGCTGGTCGACTCGCTCGGCGTCGAGTCGAACGCCGCGGTCATGGACCCGGACGCCGACGCGTGGGTCATCTACTTCATGAACGTCGGTCGCGTCGTGGTCGCTCACGGCGAGGTCCAGGCGGTCGCCTCGCTGCGTGACGGCGAGGTCGTGCGCACGTTCACCAATGCGAAGGTCAAGCCGGCCCACGTGCTCGGCAAGCAGGGTAGCGACGACGTCGATCGCGTGCCCGGCGGCCTCGAGCAGGCGATCGAGATGGCACGTAAGGTCGTGCCGAACAGCGACGCCGATGCGTTCTACCCGGAGCCGTTCGGCAACTCGATCTTCGCGTTCAAGAACCTGAAGGTGTATCGCGGTACTTGATCCGCCCGGTTCGGCCCGACGTGATCCAAATGTGAAGACGTCGAGCCGAAGCTCGCCCCAATTCCGCACAGTCAGGAATATGTCGAATGGTGGTATGGACCCGGGCGAGCGCTGCGCGGACTTTCCTGGTGCATACATTGAAACCGACGTTTTGAGCCCGTCCGAGGCTGTATACGGGCGGCGCGGGGCTCGCCGCTGGCACGAGGGCCAAGAATATGTATGCAAACGATGCCACGCATCTCCGCGCTGATCCTCGGTCTGTCGCTGGCAGCCGGGTGCAGCAAGAGCTCTCGTGATACAGCCTCGCCCGATGCCGGGGCGAACGGGGCCGCGCCCGAGTCGGAGACGGCCAGCGAAGCCACCGCGTCTCAGCGGCCGATGCGGGTCACGGGCGTGTACCTCGACCCGGCGCTGACGGCGGTGTGCGAGCTTGACGACCGGAACGAGCTGCTCGAGTTCGACGCCGAGGCCGAGGACCGCATGGTCGAGCGCACGCTCGCCGCGGTCGCCACCTGCGTGAAGACCGGGCCGCTGAAAGGCCGGCGCTTGGAGCTGGTCGGGCACTCGACCGGCGACGACGAGTTCCGCGAGACCTTCGGCAAGACGCGGGCCGAGACGGTGCGCTCTGTCCTGGTGGACGACGGCGTCCCCGCCGGCGACCTCGTGACCCACGCGACCGACCCCGAGGACGACCCGGACGCGGCGGCGGAGTGGCCGAGCCAGCGTCGCGTCGACATCCGCGTCGCGACGCGCCACGCGAAGTGACGCCCGACCAATGGCCGTCCGTCACGCACGCATGCGCACGAGGCCGATCAGCGCGAGCACGTAGAAGATCACCGACATGATCGGGATGCCAAGCGCCGGGAACAGCGGCAGGTGGGCGACGCCGAGGCAGTAGGTGCCACAGGCGACGAAGGTGACCACCAGCGAGGTGCGGACGGTCTTGGTCAGGAAGCCGGCGACGGCCTCGTGGTGGGCCCGCAGCGTCGCCGGGGCGATGCCGACGGCGAGCTTGCCCTCCTGGATGTCGTTGAGGATCGCCGGGAGCAGGCGTGGCATCGCGTGCGCGGCCTTGGAGATCAGCTGGAAGTCGGAGATCAGCAGGTGCTTGATGCGCTCGGGACTGTAGCGCTCCGCGACCATCTCGGTGATGAAGGGGCGCGCCAGCTCGAGCGGGTCGATGTCCGGGGCGATCGACTTGGCGAGGCCCTCGGTGGTGACGATCGCCTTGAACATCATCGTGAAGTCCGACGGCATGCGCACGTTGTGACGCCTGGCCCCGGCGACCAGCTCGGAGAACAGGGTGCCGATCTGGATCTCCGACAATGGAACTCCGCCGAGGTAGCGCTCGGCGATCTCGATCGCGTCGGCCTCGAACTCGCTGTAGTTCACCTTGCCGGTCGGGATCGCCAGACTATAAAAAGTGCGCGCGAGCTGCTCGAGGTCCTCGGTCATGACCGCGTGCAGGATGTCGATCAGGCGCTCTTTCATCGCCGGGCTCAGCCGACCGACCATCCCGCAGTCGATGATCGCCAGACCGCCGTCGGCCTGCACGAACACGTTGCCAGGGTGCAGGTCGCCGTGGAAAAATCCGTCGACGAACAACATCTTGTATGCGGTCTTGAAGTAGACCTCGACCAGCGGCCGCGTGTCCTCGCCGCTCGCCAGCACCTCGCTGAACTTGCGACCCTCGACGAACTCCATGCACAGCACCTCGGCGCTGCTCAGGTCGTCGAACACTTTGGGGATGTGCACGCGTGGGTCGTCGGCGAAGTTGCGGCGAAAGCGGGCCATGTTGCGGGCCTCACAGTTGAAGTCGAGCTCCTGCGCGAGCGACTTGGCGAAGCCGCGCAGGACCCCGCCGAGGTCCATCGTCGCGGCCTCCTCGAACGACTCCTCGACCCAGCCCGCGAGCGCACGAAGGATGTTGAGGTCGCTCTCGATCTTCTTGCGCAGGCCGGGGCGCTGGATCTTGAGGACGACATGACTGCCGTCCTTGAGGGTGGCGCGGTGGACCTGGGCGATGCTCGCGGAGGCGAGCGGGTTCTCGTCGAGCTCGGAGAAGTACTCGCGAAAGCCGGGCCCGAGCGCGTGGCGCAGCTGCGAGACGACCTGGTCGAACGGCAGCGGGCTGACCTGGTCTTGCAGCTGCGTCAGCTCGTTCAAGATCCCCGGCGGGAGCAGGTCGGGCCGCGTCGAGAGGATCTGCCCGAGCTTGACGAAGGTCGGCCCGAGCTTCGAAAATGCGGCGACCAGGCGCTTGCCAGTGTCCGGGCTGCCGACCGTCGCGCGCGTGAGGTCGGCGCCGGTGAGCTCGATCTGTAGCTCGCGGCGCAGCTTGAGCTGGGCGAAGAACCACCCGAAGCCGTGGCCGACGAACACGCTGGCGATCTCGCGGAACCTCGCCACGTCCTTGGCGCCGGTGACCAGCGCTCGCGAGGAGCTGACGATGCTGCGCAGGACGGACACGGGGCGAGAGTATACGGGTCCTGGCGCGGATCCGGCAGCGCCGATGCAGCTTCGCGCATGTGCTCGCGGCGCCGCGCCGATGCCTGGAAGATCGCCGACGCTCGCTCTGCTATCCTGCCGGGCTCACGAGGGGAGTGCGATGAAGCGATTCACGACCTTGGCCGCTGCTGCGGTGAGTATGGCGCTGGTGAGCGGCTGCGATGCGTCGCGGGACGCGGGAGCCGAGGTCCAGCGTCAGGCCGGCGAGATGGCAGAGAAGACCCGCGCGGGCGCGGCGGACATGGTCGCGGTCGCCGGGGAGCGCGGGGCAGAGGCGGCCCAGGCGGCGGCCGACTGGGCCAGCGCGGTCTATCGCAGCGGTCAGCTCAGCGAGACGGCGCGCGGCTGGATCCGCGACGGCGCGGCCGCCTCGCAGGTCGGCATCGAGGCGGTGCTGCAGCGCGGCGAACAGGCGGTGCCGGTGGCGACCGAGATCGGCAAGACGCTGGCCAGCGCGATCGACTCCGACACGATGATCGAACCAATTTATCAAGAGGTCAGCGGAGCCTCGCCGGAGCTGGCCCTGGCGCGAACGGAGGCCGACGCCGCGATCTCGGGCATGACGCGGGTCGAGGTCATCGATGGTTTACAGGTCGGGTTCAAGGAGCTCTCGAGCCTCGACCTCGGGCACAGCGTCAGTGAGCGCGCGTACCTGGTGGTGTGGCGACAGGGCGACCGTCTGGTCGGCTTCGTGTACCGCTCGCGCCGCGACCTGGCGATCGGGCAGCTGGTGTCGGCGGCGCCGCGGCTGATCGGGCTGGCGCGCTCGGTGCTGTGAAGCCCGGGGGTCGGTTGATGCGGTGTGCGCGGGCTGGTATGTGAGAGCCATGCGAGGAATGACCGGGGCCTTGATCCTGTGGTCGTGCGAGATCGCGGCCGGGGACCGCATCGGGATCGGCTGTGCCAGCTACCACGAGGTCGCCGCGGCGGGTGGTATGCGGCACCTGCTGGCCTCGTCGGTCGCCAGCGTCGCGGAGGGCGAGCCGCCGAAGATCGAGCCGTGAGCGCGGACTTTCGCGGACTTTCGCGGACTTTCGCGCACGGGCTCGCCAGGACCGCGCAGCCTCGCGCAGCGCAGCGGCCGTCCGGGTGGCCGCAGGGGCGGGGGACTGTGGCATGCTGTCGGCGGTGGCGAGCGCCAAGATCACCGATCCATACAAGCTAGTCGGATCCACGATCGCCGACAAGTATGCGATCGAGGCGGTGATCGATCGCGGCGGTTACGGCATGGTCTACCGCGCCTTCCACGAGGTCCTGCGCGTGCCGGTGGCGCTCAAGTTCTTCACGGGGCTGGCCCAGACGGAGCCCGAACGGCGCGAGGAGCTGCTCGAGCGCTTCGCCCAGGAGGGCGCGCTGCTCACCTCGCTGTCGACGCGCTCGGCCAACATCGTCCAGGCGCGGGACATCGGCACGCTGACCACCGAGGACGGCGTCTTCATGCCCTACCTCGTGCTCGAGTGGCTCGAGGGTCAGTCGCTCGAGCGCCTGCTGCACGGCAGCGCCAGCCCGGCTCGCGGACGGCCGCGCGACTGGATGGACGCGTTCTTCCTGCTCGATGGGGTGGCCCGCGCCCTGGCGATCGCCCACGCCGCGGGCGTCGCTCACCGCGACATCAAGCCCGGCAACTTCTTCGTGATGGGCGAGGACCTGCATCCCGGCGTCATCATCAAGCTGCTGGACTTCGGCATCGCCAAGGTGATGCCCGCCGACATGGGGCAGACCCAGGGCATCAGCAACGAGTTCACGCCGGTCTACGGCGCGCCCGAGCAGTTTGACCGCATCCACGGGGCGACGGGGCCGTGGACCGATGTCTTCGGCTTCGCGCTGGTGATGCTCGAGCTGGTGCGTGGCGGGGCGCGCGTATACCAGGAGCGTGAGTTCATCGCGCTCGCGCAGCTGTGCCAGGACCCGACGCGCCGGCCGACGCCGCGGGCGCTCGGCATCGAGGCGAGCGACGCGGTCGAGGAGGTGTTCTCGCGGGCGGTCAGCGTCAAGGTCAGCGAGCGCTTCGAGAACATGGCGGCGTTCTGGAACGCGCTCGGCTCGGCGCTCGAGGTGCGGGACTTCTTGCCGGTGGTGGCCGATCACCGCGTGGCGATCGCGGTCGGCGAGGCGCGGGCCGGGGCGAGCCTGCGCGGGCGCATCGACGCCTCGGTGCGGGTGCCCGCCGCGGGCAGCAGCGGTGGCCTGCACGGGCCGGCGAACGGGCCGGGCGGCAGCGGTGCGCGGCTGCTGGCGGTCGAGCCCGGTCGGGTCTCGCCGGTGGCCGGCCGCAACGAGCCTGCGGGCATGCCCACGCGGCTCGAGTCCGATGGTCGCGCGCGACCGGGTCGCCGCCTCGCGCTTACTCTGGGGATCGTCGCGGCGGGGCTGACCTGCGCCGCGGTGGTGACGGTCTCGATGTGGCGCGGCGGCGACGACACGACGACGCCCGAGACCCCCGCGGTGACGGGCCCGGAGACGCCCGACAGGGCCGCTGCGGGCACGCTGGCGACGCCCGGGACGCGGGCCGCGGGCCGCTGTCCCGAGGGCATGGCGCTGATCCCCGGCGGGAAGTTCTTCATGGGGTCCGACAACGTCGACTCACCCGCGCTGCACTCGGCACGACCGGCGCATCGCGCCGAGGTCGAGGACTTTTGTATGGACATCCATGAGGTCACCGTCGCCCAGCACGCCGCGTGCTCGAGCACCGGCGAGTGCAAGCGCGCCCATCGCAACAGCTTCTGGCCGCAGGGCAAGTCCGACAAGAAGAACTGGGAGGCCAGCCGCGCGGCCTACAGCCCGCTGTGCAACGAGGGCCAGGAGGGCCGCGAGCGCCACCCCGCCAACTGCGTCACCTGGGAGCAGGCCGACCACTTCTGCCGCGCGCACGACAAGCGCCTGCCCAGCGAGACCGAGTGGGAGTTCGCCGCGCGTGGACCCGACGGCCGGCTGTACCCCTGGGGTGATGAGCCGCCCGACGCCGTGCACCTCAACGGCTGCGGCCGCGAGTGCGTGGCCTGGCGCGCCGCCGCAAAGCTCCCCGAGGTGCCGGTGCTCTACGACGCCGACGACGGCCACCCCGGCACCGCGGCGGTCGGCAGCTTCCCCGCGGGCAAGACCCGGGACGGCCTGCTCGATTTGGTCGGCAACGTGTTCGAGTGGACCGCCGACGACTTCCAGGCCTACCCGGGCGCACCCGCGGGCGCGCCGGTGGCCGCGGGTGCGAAGGTGATGCGCGGTGGAGGCTTCAACA
>JAYUXQ010000744.1:0-9763 GCA_043752905.1 Nannocystis sp.
GCTCATCCGGGACAAGCTGAGCGACCCGACGGAGTCCTCGGTCGGCATCCGCCCCGAGGCCATCCTGTCCGGCCTCAAGTCCGACCCCTCGGCCTAACCGCTCGCGCCCACTGGCTCGAGCGCCTCGTTTCCTCGCTCTCGTTGACATCGCGATCCTCCCGAACGTTCCTGGCGTCGCGTCTCACTGTGAGACCGACAGCCGGGCCGAGGGATCGTCATGCCCCGAACGTGCCTGCTGTTCGATTCATTGCGGGACCGGAGGAGGCGGCGTCGAGGACATAGCCTCCTCCCGGGCGACTGCCGTCTCGATGCCAGACGGAAGCAGTGGCCAGGAGGAGGCGCCCGGGATCGGGGCGGCCAGCTTTTAGCTGGCGAGCAGCTCGCGCAGGAACGCGGCTGGCAGGGGTGCGTCCGGCTTGCGCGACACGAACACGTTCTTGCCATTGCTGCGCAGCAGCGTGCCGCCCCCGAGGCGTGGGGCCAGGACCTCGAGGAGCTTGACCTCGAGGCCGTCGAGGTCGCGGGTGGTCGCCAGCTCCTCGAACTTCTGCTTGGTGATCGGCTGCTTGCCGATCAGCACCTCGCTGAGAAACTCGACCTTGACCGCGAAGTCGACCGACTTGCCCTCGAGGCGGCCGCGGACGTCGGCGGGCAGACCCTCGGGGGCGTTGCGCTCGATGTGCGGGATCAGGAACGGCCGCAGGACCTCCGTCTCGGACAGCTCGGCCGACAGCGCGACGATGACGCCGAGATCGTCCTCGGCGAACTTGAGCGAGCGCGCCAGCTCGGTCGAGCGCTGCTGGATCTCCTGCTTCTCGGCGGCACGGTCGGCGGCGCGACGCTTGACGTCGTCGGCGGCGGTCATCGGCGGCGGCTTGGCCGGGGCTGCACCCGGACGCGCGCCGGGACCCGGACGGGGGCCCGGAGCGGGCGCCGCAGCGGCGGGAGCGGGGCCCGCACCGGGGCCCGATGGCGGGGCGCCGAAGCCCTGCGTCAGGCTCGTGCCGAGTGACGGTGGCGGCGGCGGCTCGTCCTCGTAGGCCTCCTCCTCCTCGAGCTCGCCCTCGGCGGCGCCCGCAGCCTGCTGGCCGACGAGCGTCATGAGGAGAGTCTGGTCGTTGCCGCGCGGCTCCATCAGCGAGAGGTCGATGCGCGGGCCGCCCGGGAAGCCGCCGGCGAGCTCGTCGATCGAGATGCGCATCTGCTCGCAGAGGCGGGTGACGGGCAGGTGGGTGCCGGCCTTGCCGGGCGGGATGTCCTCGCGGCGGCTGTCGTCGGCGGCGATCGCCTGGCCGCGCTGGGCGACGAGGAAGCCCTCGCGGGCGTCGTCGCCGGTGCGCGCGTAGTAGACGAACACCTGGCGCGGCACGATCTGGCTGACCACGAGGGCGAGGTCCACGTTCTCGCGCCAGAACTCGGCCGGGTCGTCGCCGACGACGGTGCCGTGGATCTGCGCGAGCGCCAGGGGCAGGCTCGGGTGACGCGAGATCTCGACGGTGGCGTCGACGATGTTGCGGACCTTGCCGATCAACACCTCGGCGAGGGCGGCCGCCAGCACTGTCGGGCGGAACATGTCGAGCGGGAACAAGATCCCGCCGTGGCTCACGGGCGCTATCGAGGTCGTGGGATCCATGGGCAAAGCTCGTGAGAGCATATTAGCCCGGACCCAGAACTGCGAGCGAGAACTGCCAGCGCTCCCCGGTGCCCTCACCGGGGAATCGGCCCAGCACCAGCATGGAACCCGAGAGCGAGGTGCATGTGTGAAATTCCTCCTGTTGCGGGCCCGGGGCCCGCGTCCACCCGCCCGCGCAGGCGCCCGCCACCTGCTTGAGCGCCTGCGTCAGCAGGGCGGCACTGTCGCCGTCCGAGAGGTCCGACGCGACCAGCCCGACGCTGCCGTGACGACTCAGCTCGAGTACCAGGGGGTGGCCCATCGGGTCCATCGCGGGCCTGGGCGGGCAGCGCACGGCCTCGGGTGCGACCATCCCGGCCTCCTCCTCGGGCGGTTCGGCGCACAGCTTGCTCACCAAAGTGGCGAGCGGCGCCGTCGACACGCCGAGCGAGAGCATCTCGGCGGTGTCGGTGGTGAAGGTGGCGAGGTCTCGCCAGACGCCGGGGTCGGCGAGGCCGCCGTCGCTGCGTCCGGCCTGGGAGGCGCCGCCACCGGCCCCGCCCGGGCTGGCGCTGCGGACCGCGTTTTGCCAGGCAGCCCTCGAGGCCGCGGTCTCACGCGAAGCACAGCCGCCGAGCCCGATCAGGGTCACGAGGGCGAGGCGACGCAGCGAGCACATACCCCCCGGGACGTAGCATCGCCCGGCGCGCGGGGCCAGCCGGCTGCGATCGCGCACCCGGTCGCCACGACCCCGGGCTCACACGCGACGGACGCCCGCCACGAACACGCGGTCGATCGGCGCCGCGGTGCCGCTGAGCAGCAGGGCGTCGAGGGCGTCCGTCGGGTCGAGGTGCGCGAGGGTCGGGTGGGCGAGGTCGACGGTGCACGCGTCGAAGGGCGCGCCGACGCGGATCTGCCCGAGCTCGGGGCGGCCGAGGGCCCGCGCCCCGCCGACGGTGGCGATGTCGAGGAGGGCCTGCCCGACTTGCCGGTCCGCGTCTGCGAGGCACAGGCGCGCGCGGGTCCGCAGGCGCTCGTGCATCTCGAGCAGGCGAGCCTCCTGGACGAGGTCGATGACCGCGTTGCTATCGCTGCCGAGCGCGAGGCCGACGCCGTGCCGCACGTGATCGCCGGCCGGGATGATGCCGTCGCCGAGGTCGGCCTCGGTGGTCGGGCACGCGCACACGTTGTGACCCGCGAGCGCGACGAGGTCGGCCGGCTCGAGGTGGATCGCGTGCACCGCCGTGAAGCCGCCCGGGCGATCGAGGCAGCCGGTCGCGGCCAGCAAGGCGGTCGGCGTGCAGCCGTGCTCGGCCTGACACTCGGCGTTCTCCTGCGGCTGCTCCGACACGTGCATGTGCAGCGGTAACCCGTGACGGTGCGCGTACGCGGCGAGCTCGCGCAGGGCCTCGCGCGGGACGGCGCGCACGCTATGCGGCGCGACGCCGACCTGCACGCCCTCGTCGCGCAGAGCATCGAGGCGGGCGAGATAGGCGTCGAGGCTGGCGTCACAGAAGCGGCGCTGCTCCGGCAGTGCTTCCCGGCCTGCGCCTGCGCGCGCGTAGAAGACGGACAACAGCACCAGGCGAATGCCGACGGCCTGCGCCGCGCGGATCACCTGGCGTGACAGCTCGTTGGCGTCGGCGTACGGGCGGCCGTCGGGCGCGTGGTGGAGGTAGTGGAACTCGCCGACGCAGGTGATGCCGGCGCGCAGCATCTCGCGGTAGCAGCCGCGGGTCGCCGTGAACACGGCCTCGGGGTCGAGCGCGTTTGCGGCTTTGTACATCGCCTCGCGCCAGCTCCAGAAGCTCGAGGGGTCGTGCGCGCCGCGGCGGTGGGTCGCGCCGCGGATCTGGCGCTGGAACGCGTGGCTGTGGGCGTTGACCATGCCCGGCAGCAGCAGCGCGCGGCCGAGGTCGTATACGACCTCCGGGGCACGCCCGGGGTGTTCGGGACGGCCGGACTGGGCCTTCACGACGGTGCCGGCGGCGTCGACCTCGACCCACGGCGCGTCGACCCAGGCCCCGGCGATCTGCCCGAGCCTGGCCGTGTACGCGACCGTGGCTGTCTCTTCGGACATGTCCTTCGGGTCACTTCGCGGCGGGCTTGGCCGCCGGGGCCGCGGCGGGCTTGGCCGCCGGAGCTGCAGCCTGCGGGGCCGGGGCCGCGGCGGACTTGGCCGAGGGAGCGGGAGCCGCCGCGGCCGGGCCGGGGTCGGCGAAGTAGAGCTTGCGCTCGGGGAAGTCGAGGGTGACGCGGCGGCGGGTCAGGACATCGAGGCCGATCATGCCGTCGATGCGAAACTGGTCGGAGCTCTCGCCCTGCTCGAAGTAGCCGTAGGCACCGCGCAGGCCCTCGACCTTGAGCAGCTCGCCGATGCGAAACTCGCCGACCTCGACGATCGCCGGCTCACCGCGGCGGATCGGCGGGGCGCCGATGCCGGCGAGCGCGTAGGAGCGGCTCGTCGCGGTCAGGTCGACGCCCTGCATGCCGGTGTTGAGCAGGAACAGGCCCTCGGCGCCGTTCATCGCGGCGAGCACGTAGACGAAGTGGGTCTCGTGCAGCCACATCGGGACCGAGCCGCCGCTGCGCTGCGCGGTGAGGGCCTTCTTGCACTTCGGGCCGCCGTGCACGAGCGTCAGCAGGCGGGCCGGCAGGTCGTAGGTGACCTGGAATTGCTCGAGCACGCGGATGCCGATCACGGCCGAGGCGGCGTTTTGGCTGCCGGACATTTGGGCGAGGGTCTCGCTGGGGAACACGTCGACGGGGACGCCGGTGACGACGATGCCGCCAGTGCCGCCAGTGCCGCCGAGCTTGATCGTATCGACCTGGCTGTGGCCGATCTCGCCTTGCTCGCCGATCGGCGTGCGCGAGCGGATCGGGAGCTTGAGCTTGGCGGCGAGCTTGGTGTCGACGATGACGTCGGCCGCGCCAGTGTCGAGCATCGCCATGATCTTCTCGCCTGCGATCTCGACCTCGACCATCGGCGCGCCGACGTCGCGGGAGATCGGGAGCACGACCTGACAGGCCGGCGCGGTGACCTGCAACGGCTTGCCGACGAAGGTGCGGTAGCGGCCGGCGAGCCCGGCGTTCTCGGGACCCAGGGCGTCGAGCGCCCTGGCGACGCCCATGAAGTCGCGTTGATGACTGCGGATCCACGCGACCTGGGCGGCGACCAGCTGCGGACGAGCGCCGGCCTTCTCGGCGCGCGCCAGGGTGGCCTCGGCCTCCTTGTAATTCCCGGCCATCACCCGCTCGCGCGCGAGGATCCACAGGGCCTCGATCTCCTTCGAGTCGAGCTTGAGGGTCGCCTGCGCGGCCTTTGCCGCCTCCTCGAAGTGGCCGGCGGCCCACGCCGCGCGCGCATGGGCGACCTGGGCCTGGGCGTCCTTGGGGGCGGCCGCGGCGGCCTCGCTGCGCTTGCCGAGCTCGGCCAAAATAGGATCCTCGCCGCGCTTGGGCGGGGGCACCCTGGGCGCGCCGAACTGACTGGCGTCGAGCGCGGCATGGTCGACGCGCTGCGTCGTGAAGATGACCTCCTGGGAACGATCGCCGACCTGGTTTACGAGGCGGATCTTGTGCGGGATCTTGACGCCGTCGACGACGCGGTAGTCGTCGTAAATGACCCACTGGCGCAGGACCTCCTCGCTCGACTTGTCCTCCAGCACCTCCTCGCGCAGCAGGCCCGTCGCGCGGTCGAACCACAGGGTCTTGTCGCCGGCCGGCGAGCCCTTGACGCGCCAGCGCAGGCCGTCCATCGTGCGCGGCTGGCCCTCGTGGTCGGTGGTGCGGGCCGGCTCGAGGGCGATCTCGATGCCGCGCTTGTCGATGTCGAGGTACCAGTGGAGGTTGGCGTCCTCGCGCGAGATGGCCGCCTCGTCCGGGTCCTCGAGGATCAATACGCCGCCGCGCAGCTGCCAGCCCTGCTTGCCGTCGTAGCCCTGCTCGTCGATCTGGTTGTCGAGGTTGGTGCGCCGGTACATCTTCGCGTCGGCGGTGGTCTGCAGCGAGAAGCTGCCGATCTTCTCGTCGCGGCGGCAGTCCTTGTCGGCGTCGGTGCAGCCGGTCTCCGGCAAAAAGTTCATGCGCGCGTCGACCGTGCGCTGCTGCAGCTTGCGCAGCGCGTCCTCTCCGCCGAGGGCGACGATATAGCGGTCGAGCACTTCCTTCGCCGCCTTGGGCGCGGCCTGCTCGGTGCCGGGCTCATCGGTCTCCGGCGGCACCTTGAGGCAACCTGCGAGCGCGAGCACGAGGGCCGCGGCGCCGAGCCCCATGTGGATCGCAAGCGAGGCGGGGCGGGCCGGGGAACGTCGAGGAGACCGGAGCATGGGGTGGGAGAGTGCCGCAGCCGCGCGCGTGGCTCAAGCTCGGCATCCCACGCCAACCGCGGCCAGGACGGTTTTCTTTCCCGCCATGAACGAAAGTCCCGCGGGACCCCGGCGCCGCCGCCAGCGCGCGACAGTGCTGGTACGCTGGTCCGCGGTGCTGCGGGTGCGACGAGTTCAGGGAGATCGGCGAAGGTGGGCGGCCGCGTGGGTCGGCGCCGTACTGGCGTCGCTGGTGGTCCTGTGGGGTGCATCGGTGCAGGCCCGGGACCCGCGGGGTAGCTCGGTCGAGCGGCCCGGGCCGGCCGTCGCCGCGGGGCCGTGTCGGGAGCGGTTGCTCGGCGAGCTGCGTCGCGGGGAGGTCAGCGAGGGCCCGGGCTGCGAGGTGGAGCGGCAGATGGCCCAGCGCCGGCAACATCAACTGGCCCGCTGGGGCTTCGGCTTTGGCCTGCTCGAGCGGGCGACGCCCGGGCTCGGGGAGGTCTTGCTGCTGGTCTCGGAGGGCCGCGGCTGCGCGATGTGGCCGCTGCGCCAGCCGGGCCACGCGTCGCTCGGGCTGTACGAGATCAAGAAAGCCGGCTGCTGGGTCCGCCGTTACAACGGACCGCTGGCTATCGCGGGGGTGCTGCCGGACGGGCGCAAGCTGCCTGCGATCGCGGTGGTGCCGGTCCGTGAGGGTCGCGCGCGGGTCGACCTGACCAGACTGGCGATGGACCTCGATCGCCGCGGACTCGCCGGGCTCGACGCGTTCGTGCGGCTCGAGCTCGGCGTCGACGGCTGGGCCGGTGATGTCGACCTCGTCGCTATGCGTGCGAGCCTCGCCGACAACCACGCCGCCGCGGTCCAGCGTGGGCGCGGGGTCGCGGCCCTGCTGCCGATTCGCCACCCCGATCATCCTGCGGCCGACCAGATCCGGGCGCTCGCGCTCACGACCACGCTCGAGCGCCAGGACGCCGACTTCAAGGCGGTCGAGCGCGGCGAGCTGTCGCCGCATCGTTTCCTCGAGCGCCACGCGTGGTCGCCGTATCGCCGGCTGGTCGCCGCGATGGCGGGTGTGCCGTGAAGCCTGTCCCCGGGGACATGTCCGGAGCTGTCGCGCGTCTGCGGGTGCACCTGGCGATCATCGACGGCGGGGTCGCGCCGGTGGTCGCCCGCTACCGGGCGCACATCGGCTGTCGCGCGGGCTGCAGCGAGTGTTGCCACCAGAGCTTCCGCGTCTCGGAGGTCGAGGGCGCGCTGTTGCAGGAGGGTCTGGCCGCCGCGCCGGCGGATGTGCGCGCGCAGGTCGTCGCGCGAGCCGGGGAGTACGAGGCGGGCCGTGGCGAGGCCTGTCCGGTGCTCGGCGACGACGGCAATTGCCGGCTCTACGACCACCGGCCGCGGATCTGCCGCAAGTATGGCATCCCGCTGTGGAACCCCGAGCGGCCCCACGAGCTCAACACCTGTCGACTCAATTTTTGCGGCGTGGAGGACCTCGACGCCGACTTGATCGTCGAGCCCCAGGCGGGCTGGGCCGAGGACTGGATCCTGCTGCGCGAACAGCTCGACCTCGGACCGCAGGATAATCGGGCGATCGCCGACTGGCTGCGCGCGGACTGAGCTGGTCTTCGGGACAGGTCTCGATGTCCGTCCCGAAGCTGGTCTTCGGGACAGGTCCTCGCTCACGGGGCTGGCGGAGCGGCGCCGGCCGGCCCGGCGGTCGAGCCCGACGGCTCCGCGGGGGTGGCGGGCTTCGGGGTGGCGGGCTTCGGGACGGGCTTCGGGGTGGCAGGCTTCGGGACGGGCTTCGGGACGGTGGGCTTCTTCGTGTCCGTGCTCGCAGTGCCAGTGCCGCCGACGGTGGGGCCGACGGGCTGGCCACGGGTCAGCCCGGGGGGCTGGCCCGCGGTGCTGGTGGGTTGGCCGGTCGTGCCGGGGTTCTGGCCGGCGATGGTGCCGGCGGGGGCGCCAGGCTGGCCGGGGCTGCCGGCGGGCTGACCGGGCTGACCGCCGGGTTGGCCGGCGTCTGCGCCGATGCCGGGCTGCGGAGCGCCAGGCTGGCCGTTAATGATGACGCCGCCGGGGAGGGCATTGGGGTCGAGGAGCTGGCCGCCCTCGAGGCCGGGCATGTTGAGGCCGGGCATGTTGGGGTTGGGCATGTTGGGGTTGGGCATGCGCGGGCCACGGCGGACCATCGGCGTCATGGGCGGCGGCTGCGAGCCGGAGCGGGGGATCATGCGGGTGGGGCGTTCGGCGTACATGCCGACGTAGTCGATCTTGGCGCTGCCGCCCTCGACCATGAGCTTGAAGGCGAGGATGTCGAGGCCGTCGTTGCTGCCGTAGAAGCACCACATCGGCTCGGAGCCGTTGCGCACATAGACCTGCGCGGCGGGCGGCATGATCGGCGGGCAGGTCAGGTTCTGCTTGCGGGCGAAGCGGGACGAGGCCTGGCGCAGCACGTCGAGGAAGTCCTTGCCGTCGGTCACCGGGCGCGCGTCGTACTCGCGGCGATCCGGCGCGCCCCAGCGGGCCTGCTGCGTCATGATGGTGTCGAGGTGCGAGGCGTCGTCGCGCGCGGCGAGGATCAGCAGCTCGACGACCACACGCTTGGCCTTGGTCGGCAGATCCCAGGTGTGGATCTCGGCGTCGGGCGCGAGGTCGCGGCCGGCATACTCGTGCAGCAGGTGCTCGGGGACGCCCTCGGCCGCGCCCTCCGGCAACGGACGCGCGGCCGCGGGAGCCGCTGGCGCGGTACGCTCGGGACGCACCTTCTGGAAGCCGGGGCTGTGCGAGGTCTGACACCCGGCGGGACCGCCGAACCCGACGATGGCGAGGCCGGTCACCAGAAAGAGCGTACGCAAGGGACGGGACGAGGCGCGGAGCATGGCCCCGTCTCTTAGACCGCCGCGCGCCATTGAGCAAGCGCACGCGATGAGAGGATGCTCGGCTTTCCGCGTCGTCCACGTCGTCCGCCTCATCCTCGCGGGGCGCTGGCAGGCGGTCTGCACCCCGGGCTGCCGGGCGGAGCCGCGCGGGCGGCGGTTGTTCACGCCGGTCAAACCTGGCTAGGATGCACGCCGCAGGCGCGCTCGTGGCGAGATCAGCAACATTCGTGGCCGTCGTGCCGGGGCCGCGTCGGCGGGGCCTGGTCTGGGCTGCGCTGTGGGTGAGTGTGGTGATCGCACCGGGCTGTCCGGGTCGGGCCGAGGTCGTCGGGGCCCCGCCGGTGGCGAAGCAGTCGGCCGCGGGATCGATGGTGCCGGCGGCGACCCACGAGGTGAAGTTGCCGGCGGCCCACATGGCGACACCCGAGCCGACGCCCGATCTTCCGCGAGATCCTCCCGCGGATCCGGGCTCGCCGGCCGCGGACGCGACGCCGCCGGCCGCCGGAGATCCACGCGCCGTGCCGCCGGGTACGCCCCCGGCGATCGCCCGCGTGTTCCAGCGCCTGCCGCTCGCGATCCACGACGGTCCGCCGCTCGGAGGCATCGGCGCGACGGGGATCCACGTCGACAAGATCTGGCTCGGCACCAGCTATGAAAAGGACGGCTGCGCCAGCGAGACGGAGCGCTTCTCGCTGTCGCGCGACTCGCAGGTCAACGTCTGCTTCCGCGTGGTCCACAGCCGCCAGGAGGAGGCCGTCGAGGTCGAGTGGGTCAAGGACGGCGCGGTGTTCCGCCGGCGCATCGTCAACATCCCCGACATCCACGCCTACCGCTCGCGCGCGTACCTGGTGCTGCGCCGCGAATACATCGGCGCCTGGCAGGCGCGCGTGCTCTCGGCCGACGGCGTCGCGCTCGCGTCCGCCGACTTCACAGTGACCGAATGACCGCGCGTCGTATCAACG
>JAYUXQ010000745.1:0-9754 GCA_043752905.1 Nannocystis sp.
GTTGTTGTTGGTCGGCTTGCGGACGATGATCGAGTTGCGGATCTTGACCGAGGCCGCATTGTCGCAGTGGACCGAGTCGCCGAACTGACCGGGCATCGCCGACGGCTCGTTGCTGTTGTCGGCGATCGTGCTGTAGACCATGTCGACGGTCGCGCCGTCGCGCAGGTGCAGGCCGCCGCCGCCCTTGCCGACGATGTTGGCGTTGCCGGTGATGAAGCTGTTGACCGCGTGCAGCGAGCCGCCGGTCATGTCGATCGCCTCGGTCGAGCCGAACGCGACGCTGGTGCGGCGCAGGTGGATGTCGCAGTTGTTGCCGCGGATGCCGGGACCGCGGGCGTAGAGCACGTGCGAGTCGTCGAGCCACACCGAGCCGCCCTCCTGGCAGTCGATGCCGCGCGAGGTGTCGCCCTGCGGCTTCTCGATGAGGATGCCCCACGTCACGAGGTACAGCGTGACGTTCTTGGGGACCAGGATCAGCGGACCGATGCCCTTGAAACGGGTGTGCTTGTCGGCCGGGCCGCCGAAGTCGTGGGTGAAGGCGTACGCGACCTTGGCGTCCCCGCCGGTGATGACGACCGAGCCGGGCTCACTGGCAGCGTCGTCGTTGCCCAACAGGTGAAAAGTGTAGCCGGTCGAGAAGCCGTTGAGCTGCACGCCGAGGGTCGCGGTCTCGAAGTCGCAGTATGGGAGGTCGTTGGTGCCGCCCGTGCCCGGCTTGCTCGAGCATGGGTTGCCCGGCGTCGGGCCCTGGCGCACGTAGATCTTCTGGTTGGTCGGGAAGCACTTGCGCGCCGCGATCTCGCAGGCGGTCTGCGGGCACTCCCTGTGCTCGAAGCAGCCCTCGCAGGTGTTGGTCTCGAGGTTGCAGTGCGGCTTCTCGGCCTCACACTGGCCCTGGACCACCGCGTCGCTGGTGTCACACTGCACACAGCGTCCGTCCGGCAGGCAGATCGGGCGCCCGCCGTCACTGGCATCGGTGCACGCGTCGGCCTTGAGAGCGCCGCAGGCGACACAGGTGTCGACCTCGCAGAACGGCCGCGTGGGGTCCTTGGCGAGGCACTCGGCGTTCTCGAGCTTGTCGCCCGTCGGCGTGCACTCGCGGCCGGACGGCTCGGTGTCACCGGTGCTGGTCTGGCCGCCCTCACTGCCGGTGGTGCCGCTGCCGTCGGTCATCGGATCGGCGGTCGTCTCGCTGCCGGTGGTCAGGTCCGGGCCGCCATTGCACACCTTCTCGGCGGAGCAGACCAGCCCGGGATCACACGCGCCGCCGCCGGTGCACGGACAGCCGAGCATACCGATCTCACAGGGCACGTTGGTCGTGCTGCCCGGCACGTCCGTGGTCATCGGCGCGGTCTCGGACTGCGAGCCCTCGTCGGTGGTGCTGTCCCCACCCGGGTTACACGCGGCCAGCACGAGCGGGACGATGAACGCGAGACGGCTGGACCAGGCGGGGCACATCACCGCGCCAGTATCTCCGAGCGGCGACGAGCTGACAACCGCAGAGCGCCCGACACAACGGCCAAACGCAACGGGTCATCGCCTCGTGCTCCTGTCGCTTCCTGGGCCGGCTCCACCTCCCCTGCGGCATCCATCGCCCCTGCCGTTCCTGCCGCCTCTGCCCGCCTCTGCCGTTCCTGCCGCCTCTGCCGCCTCTGCCGTTCCTTGATGTGAGTGCAACGAGTGCGATGCGCATGACGCATGACGCAAACTACACACGGAGTACGTCGAGAGGAGCAGGTCTGGGTGTTGTCCTCATGCACCCGACCGGCGATGCGTGCGCGAGTTACTGAACAAACGGACAGGTCTCAGGGTTAGGGCCGGTCGGCGCCCGCGTAGTCCCGATCGCCGTCGTTGGTGGGGCGCAGGTTCTCGCCGTAGTCGACGGCGGGATCGCCTGTGTACCAGATGGCCCTGTCCTTGAGCGCACCACCGATCTTGGCCTGGTACACGCCGTCGGAGAAGCCGGAGAAGACGTTGCCGAGGGTGCCCTTGTCGCCGGACCCCGGCAGCAATAAGTTCACGTCGGAATCGGGCAGGTCCATGGCTGCACAGCCGCCGCCGAACAGTGGACCGGAGTTCACCAGCGCCGAGTTGCGGATCGTCATCTTGGCGTCCCAGTTGTTGACGCACTCGATCGGCGCCACCATGGGGGGGCCCTTGTTGAGGGCGATCGTCGAGTAGAGGATGGAGACGTCGACCTTCTCGCCGACGCGGATGGCGCCGAACTTGATGCCGTTGTTGTCGGTCACGTTGCTGTTCTCGATCCACAGCTTGGCGAGGTTGGGGTCGAGGCCGTCGATGTCGATGGCCCCGATCGCGTTGTTGGTGATCGTCGAGCGGCGCACGTGTACGCGACAGTTGTTGGCGCGGATCGCCGTCTTGCCGGTTACGATGCGCTGGCGCTCGAACCACAGCCGCGCGCCGGTGGCCCCGCCCACGCACGCGACCAATGGATCGCTGGCCGGCAGCGGGTTGTAGATGCCGACCCGGTTCATGAACACGGTGTTGCCCTCGTTCACCGTCAGCGCCGGATCGGCGAACATGAGGATCAGCGAGGGCACGGTGTTGCCGTAGTGCATGATCGCCACGGTGAAGTCACCGGGCGGCAACTCGGTGGGACCGTTTTGCGCCTTGGTCCCGGTCTTGATCTTGACCGTCCACTCCACACCCTCGGTCAGCCGCGAAATCGCGTTTTGCAGGGTACAGATCGGATCGCCCGGCGAGAGGCCCGCGTCGTTCCCGTCGCTGCACACGATGTCCGGCGAATTGTCGACGTAGAGAACAGTCTCCTTCGGGAAGCACTGGCCGGTCTCGAGGTTGCACGCGGTCGCCGGGCACTGGTCGTGGCTGTTGCACGGCATGCAGGTCGCGGTGGCCAGGTTGCAGGCCGGCTTCTCGAGCGTCGCGCAGTCGTTGTGCGCCTGGCATTCGACGCACAGGCCGAGGTCCGCCGCGCATGTGGGCTTGGTCGGCTCGACCACGGAGCAGTCGAGCTCGCCGCAGCCGACGCAGGTGCCGTCGACGCAGTACGGGGCCTCACCGCCGCAGGCCGCGTTGGCGATGACATCGCCCATGCACATGGTCGACTCGGTGGTAACGGTGCTCTCGTCGGTGGTGTCGCCGGTGGTGCTGGTGTCGCCGGTGGTGGTGGTCACTGGCAACGTCGTCGGGTTGAACGTGTTCTCCGAGGTGTCGGAGCCGTCGGTCGGTGTCACCGTGGTCGGGTCGCTGGTGGTCGTCTGTCCGCTCGTGCTGTGGGTCGGGTCGGAGGTGCCGCTGGCGAACACGCAGGCGTCCTCGACCAGCGCGCCCTGCGGCACGCAGCCGTTGTTGTCGACCGCGCACATGCTGCACGCCAGGCCCTCGCCGCAGGCGCCCTGGTTCAAGGCGCAGTGCTCGAGGTTGGTCACCGGGCAGCCAGCGAGCGTGCCGAGCGAGAGGCCCAATGCGCCGAGCGCCAGTCCAGTCCGAAGCTTCAACATGGTCCAGGAAGATCGCATGGCTCGTGCCTCACGCGGTCGTCGAACGACCGGGTCAATGCTCACTAAGGTTATCCAGGAAGGCCCGGAGGCCGGGATTGAACGCGGAGAAACGCCCGGGGCCAGAAGACCCGTGTAAACCATCTCAGAAGCGACCGGACCAGCTGAGGCCGAAGACCCCCGCGCCGGCGACCGGCGCGACCTGGTGACGGGCATGTTGCGCCTTTTGCTGCCGGCGGCCGAGCACGAACAGGACGACGCCGGTGATGAGCGCGGCGCCGCCGATGGCGAGGACCGCGTAGCCGGGCTTTTGCGTCTCGCGGGTCTCCCAGGCCATCGTCGGCTCGGGCGCGCGCGGCTTGGTGACCACGAGGCCGATGCCGACGCCGGCGCCGAGCGCACCGGCGACCATGAGACCGATGCCGGCCTTCTGCTTGCCGTTCATGCCGGTGTCGGGCGTCGTGGCGTCCTGCGCGGCCATGCAGCGGTGGGTCTCCTTGCTGCAAAATGGCCCGACGGGGCTCTTGGCGCAGTCGGGGTCCGAGTTGCAACCGGGGCTGAGGTCGGCGACGCAGCGCTTCTCACGGATGTGGCAGATCGGCCGGTTGGCGTCCTTGCATTGCGAATTGCTCTGGCACGCGGAGTCGGCGGTGACGCAGGGCTGATTGTTGAAGTCCGTGATGTGGCCGCGCAGCTTCGGCATCAGGGCGCGGGTCGAGCCGGCGACCCTCTCGAGCAGCTCGCTCTCGGTGCACAGCTTGCACTCGCCGACCGAGCTGCCGTCCTTGATCGGGGTCAGCTCGCCGTGGTTGATGTCGATCGTGTAGCTAAAGCCCTCGTCCTCGCCGGTCATCGGGACGATCTTGACGATGAGCACGGGCAGCCGGGCGTCCTCGCCGAGCATGACGTCGAAGCGCTGGATCTCCTGCTCCGCCTTGCTGCGCAGGCGGGCACCGACGCCCTGGGCGTCGTCGCCGAGGGCCTGGGTGTCGACGAGCAGCGTCGCCCGGAACTCGAGCTTCGCCGGGCAGCCGGCCTTCGCGGGCGCAGCCGCTGGCGCCATCCATTCCATCGTGGCCATCGTGGCCATCCATTCCGTTGTGGCCATCGTGGCGCGGCTCCGCTGCGCGGCGCCCAGCGTGGTGACAGGCGACAGAGCGAGCGAAGTGGCGAGCGAGATTGCGAGCGTGGTGGCGACGAACATGGCCGTAAAGGCGGGCGAGCCGGGCCGCATTGTGCCCGCTCGCCGGGGCCGCGTCCACCCCCGCACCCGGCTGACAGCACTCCTGATCCATCCTGGATCAGCCGCGTTTGCGAGCTTCGTCGAGCGGCTGCGCGCTAGCGAGCGTCTGCCGTCGCGTGCCCGGCAGCGAGGTACACGACCTCAGCCGGATTGCGCTCGCTTCGCGCAGAGGTTGACCCACTTGACGACGTCGGGGTCCGCGAGGCCCTTGCCGGCCTTGGCGCACTCCTTGAACTTGCCGAGCTCCTTGTACGCGAGCGTCTTGAGCTTGCCGTGCTCGGTCTTCGCGGCCCAGCAGTCGCGCTCGTTGAGGAAGCGCAGCATGTCGTGGAAGTTGCCCGAAGTACGCGCCGTGTTGACCTTGTCGCGGGTGCTCTTGCACGCGTCGCTCTTGGGGTCGGCGCGCGGACGCGGCGTGGTGCCGGCCTTCTTGACGTCCTTGCCGGGCTCGCCGGTGTCGGTGCCGAGGTCTTCCTTGCCCGGATCGGTCTTTGTCGGATCTTGCTTGGTCGGGTCCGGCGTGCCGAGCTTGGTCGGGTCCGGCGTGCCCGGATCGACCTTCGTGGGCCCGATCGGATCGGGCGTGCCGGCGGTGGTCCCGGGGGTCGTCGTTCCAGATGCAGTCGTTCCAGATGCAGTGGTAGCAGATGCAGTGGTCGCAGATGCAGTGGTCGCGTTGCCGATCACGTCGGGGTTCTCGTCGGGACCGCCGGAGAACGCGATGTACAGCAGCGTGATCGCGGCGAACGAGATCAGGCCGATGCCGAGCGCGCGCCGCTGCAGGTCGTAGCCCATCGTGACCGGGCGAACCTCCTGCGGCAGCGGCGGCGGGGCCGGGCGCGGGTCCGACTTGCGCCCGGCCGGCCCGGACACGGTGACCGACGACCCGATCGGGACGCCGGCCATCGACATGTCGGAGGCGATGTCGCCGTCGCCGTCCTGCGGGATCGTGCGGATGACCTCCTCCAGCCGCTGCAAGAATTCGCGGGCGGACTGCGGCCGATCGGCGGGGTTGATCTCGAGGCAGCTGTCGACGATCGCAACCAGTCCCCTCGGCACGTCGGGGCGCTTGTCGCCGAGCGAGGGCGCCTTCTCCGTGCTCTTGCGGGCCATGATCTCGACGAGGTTGTTCGAGACGAACGGCGGCTCGCCGCACAGGCACTCGTAGAGCATCACGCCGAGCGCGTAGACATCGAACAGCTCGGTGGCGTCCTTGCCCTTGGCCTGCTCGGGCGCCATGTACTCGGGGGTACCGAGCGCGTGGCCGGGGACGGTCAGGCGCGCCTCGGCCTCGGTCCGCTCCGCGCCGGCCGAGATGCCGAAGTCGAGGACCTTGACGGTCTCGCCCTCGCCCTCGGGCAACGGCACGAACATGACATTGTCGGGCTTGAGGTCGCGATGGATGATGCCGACGTCGTGCGCGGCACGGATGGCACGGGCGACGGCGCGGATGATGCGGCAGGCGCGGCCCAGCGGCAGGGTGCCGAGCTCCTGGATCTCGTCGTACAAGTTGCGCCCGGTCAGGTACTCCATGACCAGGTACAGGCGACCGTCCGGGAGCTGGCCGGCGTCGAAGACCTCGATGATGTTGGGGTGACCGGCCGCACTGGCGGCCCGCGCTTCGGCCCGGAAGCGCTTGGCGACCAGCTCGCTGCGGCTCCACTGATGCGTCAGGACCTTGATGGCGACGCGCCGACCGACGGTCGTGTGCTCACCGAGGTACACGGTGCCCATGCCGCCGCGACCGATGCGACTGACGACGCGGTAGCGATCGGCGATGATCGTGCCGGCCTCGATGTGCTCGACGTCGTTTTGCGGGTTGTCGTTGAAGCCAAAGATGTCCTCCTTGGCTCGCGGGCGCCGCAGCTGCGAGTTGGGGGCCTTCTCGCCAGGCGCGCGGTCGAGGCGCTCGGGGCGCTCCGGCAGCGGGATGATCTTCATGTCGGATCGATCGCCGTCGCCATCCTCGTCCTCCGAGAGCGAGAGGTCGAACTCCTCCTCGTCGTCGAGGCGGTCGCCCACAGTGTCCTTGTTGGCCTCCTCGGCGCGGGCCGGGGCCATCGCCGCGTGTCGATGGTTGATGTCGCCGAGCAGCGCGTCACGGTTCTCCCGCTCGCGCACCGCGGCGTCGCCGAACAACATCGCCAGGAACTCGGCCATCTGCTCGGCACCGGCGTTGCCGACGATGCCTCGACGCGCCAGCCAGGCGCCGAGCGCCTCCATGAAGTCGTGCGCCGAGAGGTAGCGGTCCTCGCGGTCGCGGGCCAGCGCCTTGCTGACGATCGCGTCGAGCTCGGCGTCGACGCGGCTGCTGTAGCTGCTCGGCGGGGGCGCGTTGAAGTTCGAGACATCCTCGGTGTCGACGCCGTCTCCGCCGCGCAGCGGTCGTCCGGTCAGCAGCTCCCACAGCACGGCGCCGCAGGCGTAGACATCGGCGCGGCCGTCGAGGTTCTCGTGGCGGGCCTGCTCGGGCGACATGTAGCCGACCTTGCCGAACACGACGCCGGGGACGGTCAGGCTGCCCTTGAGCGTGGAGGTGGCGAGGCCGAAGTCGGCGAGGCGCACGACGCCGGTCCAGTCGATCAGGATGTTCGAGGGCGAGACATCGCGGTGGACCAGGCCGAGGCCCGGGAACGTGTGGGCGTAGTGCAGGCCGCGAAGGATCTCGCGGATGATGTGCACGGCGAGCGGGACCGGGAACGCCTTGCCGACGGCGGCGCAGCGGTCCCAGATGTCGGCGAGGTCGCGGCCCTCGACGAGGGCCATCACGATGAACAGCTGCTCGTGCAGGTCGCCGGCCTCACGCACCTCGACGATGTTCGGGTGGTGCAGGCGCAGGACCAGCTTGGCCTCGTCCTTGAACCGCGTCCGATAGTCGTGATCGGGGAGGCCAGGGCGCAGCAACTTGACGGCGACCAGGCGAGCGGCAGCCCCCGTCCCGATCGAGGCGAGGTACACCGTCGCCATACCCCCCTCGCCCAGGACCGCCAGCAGGGTCACGTTGCCCAGCTGGCGCGGGGGATCCAGTCGCTCAATCTCGCCCATGACCATGGTCTGGACCAAACGCTACCACGACTCCGGCAAATCCGAGTATCCTTTGCTGCATCCATGGCTTCCAAGCCCACCGCCTCTGGCCCGACCCTGCCCGGGATCCTGTACTACGACCCGAATACGACCACGGCGAAGCTGGCGACCGCTGGGCTGCGACTGGCGGGTTTCCAGGTGTTTAATGCCCATGTGCTGGCAGACGCAGTCGAGCTGTGTAAAAAGCACGGTCCAGCGGGGGATCGATCCGTCCGGGCCCTGCTGCTCGACGCGGCGGCCGATCCGGCCGCCTCCGCTGCGGTGCTCAAGGCGCTGGTCCAGATCCCCGGCGGCGCCCAGCTGCCCGGCATCCTGCTGGTCAGCCGCAGCAACCCCACCCCGATCCCCGGCGCCGAGGGGCTGCCCTCACTGCGCCGCCCGTTCTCCACGCCAGCGCTGGTCAAGGTGGTGCACGAGGCGCTCGAGGACCAGGAGGGCCCCGGGGCGGGCTCGAGCCAGATCTCCGTCGACCTGGCGGTCAGTCGGCTCAAGCACCTGTTGTACGAGCACTTTCCTGGCCAGGAGTTCAGTGAGGTGGAGATCGTCGACTTCGCCAGGGCCCTGCGCAACGACGACGAGCTGGCCCTGCCCAGCGATCGCTCGGTCATCCGCGGTGCGCTCGGCGCCGCCAGGCTCGAGGCCGTGCTCGAGATGCTCGGCAACTCCGGCCAGCGCGGCGTGCTCAAGGTCGAGGACGGCAACAAGTGGGGCAAGCTCCACCTCGACGCCGGCCGCATCCGCCTCGCGGAGGTCAAGGGCACCGACGAGGACCTCAAGCTCGGCCGCTTCGTCGTCGAGGGCGGCTTCATGCGCGACGAGCAGCTCGAGGCCTTCATCGTCGGCAAGGACCCCGAGCAGCGCCCGCTCGGCACCCGCCTGCTCGACGCCGGCTTCATCGGCCAGGCCGACCTGGCCCAGATCGTCGTCGACCAGGCGCGCGCCGTCACCTCGCACCTGCTGACCTGGAAGAGCGGCAGCTTCACCTTCACGCCGACCAGCGACCTCGACCCGATGGCCGCCGCGGCCCAGACCCAGGGCCGCACCGAACTCCTCGTTTCCGAGGCATTGCTCGATGGCATGCGCCTGCTCGACGAGACGACGGTGATGGGCCCGCAGATGCCCGACGTCGAGGATGTGTACCTGCGCATCGACGAGCAGGTGGCCAAGCTGGCCCGCGAGGCGCTGCCGCGCGACGAGCTGGCGGTGCTCGAGCTGGTCAACGGCCGCAACTCCGTCAAGGAGATCGCCCGCAAGACCCGCACCGGCACCTTTGCGGTCGCCCGCGTGATCTACCGCCACGCCAAGGCCAACCTCGTGCGAAAGCGCGTGATGCCGGTCGCCGTGTGAACCGCGAGCGAGCCATGTCCGAGACCCGTCACCTCGTCATCGCCGACCCCGACCCCCGTGAGCGCGAGCGGGCCGCGGCGCTGATCGAGGCGATGGCGCCCGAGCTCGGCGAGATCGTCGTCCACGCCGCCAGCGACGGCCGCGAGGCCCTCGTGTTGATCGAGGCGCATCACCCGGCGCTCGTCGTCTGCGAGGTGCTGCTCGCGGGCATCAGCGGGCTCGCCCTGCTGCGCCGGCTGCGACGCGTCCGCACCGGCACGACCCCTGCCCCGCGTCACCCGCCGCCGCACTTCATCCTGGTGACGAGCATGGCGAGAGAGAGCGACCGCTACTGGGGCCTGCGCAACGGGGCCCACGGCTACGTGATGAAGCCCTACGAGGACGACCTGCTGCAGGCCCGCGTGCGCGAGGTGCTGGTCGCCGGCGACGATGCGCTGCCCGAGAAGCTCGCGGCGCTGTAGCGATCCAGACAGCCGCGCTAGAACAGCCGGGCCAGCAGGGCAACGACCGCCGTCTCGACGCGGAGGATCCGCGGGCCGAGCTCGACGAGGGTCCCGAGCGCACGCAGACGATCGACCTCGGCGGGCACGAAGCCACCCTC
>JAYUXQ010000746.1:0-9747 GCA_043752905.1 Nannocystis sp.
TCTCCCTGGTCCAGATCGCCGGCCTCGTGCGCCTCGCCGACGCCCCGACCCCGCCCGCCGCCCTCGCGTTCGCGCTGCCGCTATTTGGGCTCGGCGTCGCCTTCGAGTGCGTCACCATCGTGCCGATCGCCTCGTTCGTGTCCACCGGCGGCGGCAACTACAGCGAGATGCGCTTCGCCAACCTCACCGAGCTCGGGCTGCTGACGCAGGCCCTGGGCATCGTCACCGCGATCGCCCTGCTGCTCGCCCTGCGCGGGCTCGCCCTCGCCCGCGAGGCGCCGGCCGTCGTGCGTCGCTGCACCGTCCTGCTCGTCACGCTGCTGACCACGATCGCCATGATCGGCGCCGCCGCCTACGCCCTGCCGAAGCTGCGGATCGACCGCGACACCGCCGAGATCATCCTGCTCGTCGGCGGCGCCGCGCTGCTCATCGTCGCGATCTTCATCCTCGTCTCCTACTTTCGAACCCTGACGCGCCTGCAGGACGCGATGACCCGTCGCGTCGGCCCCGGGACCTGATCGCCGCTCACAGCGCGTGCGCGGCCATCCAGCGATATGTCCCCGGGGACAGGCCGAGCATCAGCTCCGGCTCGGGCTCGAGCCCGTCGATGCGCGCCAGCTCGCCGTCGGCCGCGAGCACGTAGAGGTTGCGCGGCGCGACCGGGGGCAGCGAGATCTCGTAATTAAAAGCCTGGTTGCGGCGGCTGTGCAGCAGCAGGTCGCCGTCGTCGTCGATCGCCAACACCCACATCGGCACGCCCTGGTAGCGCTCGAGGCCGAGAGTCGACACGCGCACGACATCGCCGATGCTCGGCGTGTTGTCGAACAGCGACGGCTCCGTGCTCATGTCCGGCGTGCAGGTCCACGCGAGGTGGCGACCCGACGGGCTCATCACCGGCGGCTGGGCATTGGTGCACGGCTGGCGCTCGACGTTGAGCAGCTCGATCGCCTCGCTATCGACGCGCAGCGCCACGCCACTGCTGGTCCCGACGACGACCGCCCGACCATCGACGGTCACGCGCACGAACACCTCGTTGAGCTCGCCCGGCAGCGGCCTGCTGAGCAACTCACGGCCACGCCACGCGTAGCGGTGCACCGTCAGGCCGTCGCGGAACACGTAGTGATCGCCCGAGACCGCCGCGATCAGCGACTCGGTCTGGAGCGCCGCCGGGGCGTCCTCCGGCACCGCGCAGTGGGTCTCGCCGCTCGCCGCCTCGAAGCGCAGCAGGCGACAGCCGCCGCCGTACGCCGCGACGCTGACCGCCTCGCCCCCCGGGTCGACCGCCACCACCCCGCACGCGCCCCCCGGACAGCGCAGCGACGGCATCCTCAGCGGCGTGTGTCCGTCCGGCAACCTCCCCTGCACCCGCAGCTCGAGGTCCATCGCCTGGTCCGCCGCCGCCGGATAACGCAGCACCTCGATCGCCGCCGCCGCCTCGACGCGCAGGTCGTCACCGTCGCGGCGCGCCCCGACCACATAGACCACCGGCGCGTCGCCGGCCGCCGCCACCGCGTGCTCGGACGCGTCGCCACACGCCGCCAGCGCCGGCTTGCCTGGCGCTCCCCCATCACGCCCGACCGCGCGACGCAGCGGCGCGAGCGTCGACGTCTCCCCGTGCTGCTCGCGCGTCAGCTTGAGCCCCCTCGTCAGCGGCAACACGGCGAGGACCTGCGGGCAGCCCTCGAACCACACCAGCGCGTCGCCGGCGGCCGTGAAGTCGGCGCTGTCGATCGCCGACGGCAACCACAGCGACAGCACGCGCGCGCTGTCGAGGTCGACGTAACCAGCGCGCAGCCCCGCGTCGCCGCCGAGCTCGTGCAACCACCCGTTGTCGACCGCCCGGACCAGCGCCCCGCGGCCCCGCGGATCGAGCTCGACCATCAACGGCAGCGCGTCCGCGGTCGGGTCGGCCGCGGTCGGCCGCAGATCGCTCGTGGTGATCGTGCCGCCCGCGTAGCTGTGCAACGTCCGGCCGCCGTCCTCGCCGCGCCCGCGCCCGATCCACACCGCCCGCGCCGCCACCGACGGCGGGTTGCATCCCGCCAGCGCGACGACAGCCGCCACGATCATCCTCGCGGCCCCACGGCGGCTCCGTGGGCGTGACTTGGCTCCCGCCGACATCCCCGACACCATACCAGATCAGCGCGCGCGACCCCTCCCGCCGTGAAAGCCCCGGGCGTCGGTGGTTGCGCCTTCGTGCCGCCTTTGGCACCCTTCGCGCCTATGTCCGGTGACGAGCAAAACCCCGACTTTGACAACGCCGATGTCCTCGAGGACGGCGAGCTCATGATCGACGAGAGCGCCGAGGGCGAAGCGGACGAGGACGAGGGTTCGCCCGCCGAGCTGCAAGAGGCCGCCCAGGCGATCGACTTCGTGACCCTGCCGATCGCCTGCACCAACGAGGGCAAGGGCGCCCCGCTGGCGATGGGCATCCAGCGGTGGTTGGCCCAGGAGCTCGCCGAGGCCGGTGGCAAGGCCGCCGCGCCGGTGTTCACCGCGCTGCACGAGCAGGCCGGCCGCAAGGTCCCCGCGCTGATGATCTTCCGCGAGCCGTGGACCGACGCCCGCGCCCTCGAGGGCATCCAGCGGTTCGCCAACGCCCGCCACGGCCTCGTCACCGACATGCACGTCGAGGAGGACAACCTCAAGGTCAGCGCCCGCCTCGTCGAGGTCACCGGCACCGGCGAGGCCGCGGCCCTCCTGACCCTCCAGACCTGGGAGTTCACCGGCACCCCGGACGAGCTGCCCGCCAAGGTCTTCGAGCTGCAACAGGGCATCGCCGGCAAGCTCGGCCTCAAAGTCGAGACCAAGACCTGGCAGGAGGCCTTTGGCACCGACAACATCCAGGCCCTCGTCTCGTTCCTCGTCGGCCTCGGCAACCTCAGCGCCCTGCAAGGCCGCTGCGTCCCGACCACCTCCGACCAGCTGCTCTCCCCCCTGATGGACGCCCTCGGCCGCGCCCCCGAGATGGACGCCGCGATGCAGGCCCTGCACGCGATGGTCGACATTCTCATCGGCGGCCAGCCCGACCAGGGATCGATCCCGCTGTCGATCCAGGCCCTCAACATCGCCGCCCAGCGCCGCAAGAACGACCAGGGCGCGTGGCACCACCTCGCCCTCGCCCTGCGCCGCGTCGGCGACGTCGGCAGCGCCGTCCAGGCCTTCCAGCAGGCCCTCAACCTCAACCCCGGCCACCCGGCGGTCGCCGCCACCTTCATCGACACCCTGCGCAGCGCCGGTGACCTCGAGAACGCCTTCAAGGTCGCCCAGTTCGCCGTCGAGAACGGCAACGAGGGCTCCGTCGTCCTCGCCCAGCTCGGCAGCCTCCTGATCGAGAACGACCAGTTCGACCAGGCCGAGGGCTTCCTGCGCCGCGCCGTCGAGGAGGGCAAGGTCCCCAGCGCCTTCGGCGACCTCGCCAACGTCCTCTGGGACACCGCCGAGACCGACCCCGCCAAGATCAAGGAGGACAAGGACGAGGCCCTCGCCCTGCTCACCCAGGCGATCGATCAGCCCACCCTCGCCAAGAGCAGCCTCGACATGCTCCTCGACCTCCACGAGGAAGAGAAGCTGGAGACCGCCACCCGCATGCTCCTGCGCGCCGCCGAGAAGCACCCGCAAAACGCCACGGTGCTGCGCTACGTCGCCAGCATGTACCTCGACGGCGACAACCCGCTCGCCGCCCGCTCCTACCTCGACGCGATCCTCGCGCTCCAGCGCCGCACCCTCGACGACGACGCCTTCGCCCGCCGCGCCGTCCTCGGCCTCGAGGTCGAGGACTTCGAGGACCGCTACGACCAGGCGGTCGACGCCGTCCGCGGCCAGGACGAGAAGGCCAAGCAGACCTCGGCCAAGTTCCTGCGCGAGATCATCGCCCGGGACCCGCGCTACTGGCAGCCCCACCTGATGCTCGCGCTCGCCGTCCGCGGCGCCGAGGGCGACGCCTCTGCCCTCGCCCACCTGATGGACGCCGTCCGCCTGCGCCCGAACGACCCCGAGATCCGCAACCTCCTCGCCGTCATCCTGCGCAAGATGGGCCGCCCCCGCGAGGCCGTCGAGCACCTCCGCGCCGTCGTTGCGATCAACCCCCGCGACGTCGACCCCGTCCTCGCCCTCGCCTCGTGCATGCGCGACGCCAACCTCTTCGACGAGGCGCGCCAGGTCTGCACCGCCGCTCTCCAGATGATCCCCGATCATCCCGAGTTCACGCGGATCCTCGACGGACTTCCGCCGCCGCGCGAGAAGCAGAACTGATCGCCCCCCGGCCGTGTCGTCGTGACCGCGGCCGGGGTGCGGTGAACGGCGCGAATGTCCTGCCGGAGACGCACGCTCCGCGGGTCGGGGGACGCGACCCGTCCTACCGTATTGCGGGGGTGACACTCACGCAGGAAGCACTTCGCGCTCGAGGTCCCGCGTCACGCGGGCCCCGTCCCACACGATCGCGTCCCGCAGTCGTCGCCCGGGCTCGACGATCACGCCGGCGCCGAGCTGCACGCGTGGACCGACCTCCGCGTTCGCCCCGACGCGCACGCCCGGCCCGATCCACGCCGCCGGGTCCACGCGCGCCGACGGGTCGATCTCCGCTGTCGGATCGACCCCGCGCACGAGGCCCGGCGCGTAGGCGACCCGCGCCCGGCCCTCGATCACGTTGGCGACCCCTTGCAGGTAGCGCTCGACGGTCGAGTGCTCCCACCAGTACTGGTCGGTCACGAAGCCCGCGTATGCTCCGCCCTCCGCGTGCAGCTGGCTGTACGCCGTCCGCACCACGCACTGCTGACCTTCGGGCGGGATGCGGTCGAGGAAGCGCGGCGCCAGCACCTGCACGCCGGTGAACATCAGCGCGGGCCCGCCCGCCTGTCCCCCGGGACCTGGCTTTCCGAGCAGGTGCGTCACGCGACCGTCCGCGTCGGTGCGCAGGCTGCCCCAGCGCTCGGCCTCCGGGTCGGCGCGCAGCACCATCGTCGCCTCGGCCTGCCTCGCCTCGTGCAACGCGAGCACCGGCGCCAGCTCGAGGTCGAGGATCAGCTTGCCGTTCATCGCCACGATCGGCGTGCCCTGCCCGTCGTCGAGCAGCGCCCGGGCGTTGCGCAGGCCGCCGCCGGTGCCGAGGATCTCCGCCTCGCGCGAGTACGCGATCGCCAGCCCGAGCGCCGACCCGTCGCCGAGCTCCTCCTCGATCTGCTCGCCGCGGTGATGCAGGTTGATCACGATCTCGCGGATCCCCTGCGAGCGCAGCCACAGCGCCGCCCAGCGGACCAGCGGCGCCCCGCAGACCGGCAGCATCGGCTTGGGCCGCCGCGCGCTCAGCTCCCCCAGGCGCGTGCCGAAGCCCGCCGCCATGATCATCCCTCGCATGCCTCGCATCGTCTGGGTCATGGCCCCGGAGCTTATCAGGTGTTCCACAGCAGCTTGTCGAGCACGACGACCGTCAGCACCAGCCCCATCGCCATCGTCAACACCAGCCCGATCGCCCGCAGCAGCACGGCGCGCTGGGCCTGGCGGATCTCGTGGGCGATCGCCGCCGTCGCGCCCTCGCCGTGGATCTCGCCGGTCAGCCTGGCTGCCGCCCGGCGATGGCTGATCACGATCAGCAGCAGCGTCACCAGCAGGAACACGCCGCCGCCGCCGAGCAGGAACCACCGCAGGCCGTTCGCCCAGCGCTGCTTGCGTGCCGCGACGTCGGCCTGCTCGCGCGGCAGGCTCGACAGCGCCAGCGGCGGCCCGAGCACCTCGACCGGCAGCGTCCCGAGCAGCCAAGCCCGCGCCAGCGGCACATCGCTCGCGGCCACCTCCGCCTTCTCGATCACGTCGAGGTACTTGCGCTCGAGCTCGCGGTCGAAGCCCTTCTCGACGCGACCGACGGCGAGCAGCGCCCGCTGCTCGACGAACAACGGCGCCAGCGCGGCGTCGCTGTCGGGGTCGCCCTGCGTCAGCTGCACGCGCGCCAGCGCGGCCGACTCGCCGGGCGAGGTCGTGAACTGATAGGCCTCGATCTGCAGGAAGCCAGGCGCGAGCCCCCTCGCCGACCACACGCGCGGCGGCTCGGGCCCGGTCACCGGCGTCAGCGTGTCGATCCACGCGCCGTCCGGTCCGTGCAGGTCGATGAACACCGCCTTCTTGGCCCGCAGCGCCCGCGGCCTGAGCTCGAGCGCGCTCTCCAGCGTCGGGCCCACGCGCAGCGCCAGCGGCTCCGCCGTCACCCGCACAGCGCCCGCGAAGCTGACCAGCCGAAACCTGCGCGTACCGAGAGGCTCCGGCGGCGCAAGAGGCCCCGCGGGGCCGGCAGCGGTCGTGCCCGTCGCACTCGCGGCGACCGTCGCATCCGTCGCATCCGTCGCAGGCATCGAAGTGGTCGTGCCTGTCGCACCCACCGTGCCCGTTGCCGTCGTACCCGTCGCTCCCGCTGTCCCTGCCCCTGCCTTCGCGGCCTCGGCCGCCTGCATGCGCATCGCGTGACCGGCGGCGGTATCCCCGGCCGCGCACTTCGAGCACGGCTCGCGCACAGGAGCCGCGACCCGCACCTCGAAGCGCACGACATCCGTGCTCAGCACCCCATCGAAGCGCAGCAGCCCTTGCGCGTCCGTCGTCCCGTGAAACACGACCGGCGGCGCCGCGCTGTCGGCACGCACCTCGCCGAATTCGCCGTCGAGCAGCCTGACCTCGACCGCCCCGACGTGCGGCACGCCCTCGGGGTCCGTCACGCGCACCAGCAGCGCGTTCTCAAAACCCGCGGCGAGCCGCCCGATCGGCCGCAGCGCGATGCGCAACCGCTCCGGCTGCGGCTCGGTGTCGTCGGCCCAGTTCTTGATCGACGACGACACCATCACCGTGCCGCGTCGGGCCTCGGGCGCGGGGTCGAGGCGAACCGGCACCGTCTCACTGAACTTTTGCTTGCCCCCCTGGATCGCCAGCACCAGCTCGGCGGGCCCGGGCGCCCACGCGGGCACCTCGAAGGTCCCCTGCGTCGCGCCACCGCCCGTGACATCGACCAGCTCGGCGAGCGCGAGGGTTTGCTCGCCGCGCACCAGGCTCGCCTGCACGGTCGCGTCGGGCACTCCGTTGCCGTCGCCGTTTTGCACATGCACGCGCATCGCTACGCGCTCGCCGGGCCGCCACAGCGTGTCGACCTGCACGATCGCCGAGTGCTCGACGTGCCAGCCGGAGATCATCAGGCTGGCGAAGATCGCGAACATCAGGCCCGCGGGCGCGCCGATGACCGGCAGCAGCATGGCGACGCGCGTCAGCCTCGAGTCGGGCGCCGATCCGCCGGCCTCCGTCGTCACGGGTGCGGCCGATCCCTCTCCCGTCTCACCGCCGACGACGCCCGATCCAGCCCCTCGCGCGTCCCCCGGAGGGTCCGCCGGCAAAGCTGCATCCACCTGCGCCGCGGCGGCCTCGGACTCGCGCTCTTCCCCGGGTTTGGTCGGCATCACACGCACCTCGGTGGGCGCGGGCGAGCCTTCACGGCGCCGCCACCCAGGGCTCGCAGCGTAGCAGACCCCGCGGCGTTGCAGTATCCTCGCGGCCCCATGAAGATTAGCGTCATCGGTACTGGATATGTCGGCCTCGTCGCGGCGGCCGTGTTCGCGGACTTCGGCAACGACGTGCTCTGCGCGGACATCGACGCCGCCAAGATCGACTCGATCCGCCAGGGCAAGCTGCCCATTTTTGAGCCCGGTCTCCAGCCGCTGGTCGAGCACAACGTCGCCGCTGGCCGCCTGCGCTTCACCACCAGCAACGCCGAGGCCGCCGTCCACGGCGACATCATCTTCATGGCGGTCGGCACGCCGACGCTCGGATCCGACGGCGCCGCCGACCTCTCGTTCCTCTACGCCGCCGCCGCGGAGGTCGGCCGGCACATCGATCGGCACACGATCATCGTCGACAAGAGCACCGTCCCGGTCGGCACCGCCGAGCGCATCGCCCGGATCGTCGGCGAGCAGACCAAGATCCCCTTCGTCGTCGTCAGCAACCCCGAGTTCCTCAAGGAGGGCGCCGCCGTCGACGACTTCATGCACCCCGACCGCATCGTCATCGGCACCACCGATGAGCACGCGCGCACCGTCCTTCATCGCCTGTATCAGCCGTTTTGTCGCACCAACGATCGCATGATCTTCATGGACGCGCGCTCGGCAGAGCTGACCAAGTACGCCTGCAACGCCTACCTCGCCGCGCGCATCTCGTTCATGAACGACATGGCCAACCTCGCCGACAGCGTCGGCGCCGACATCGAGCTCGTGCGCCGCGGCATGGGCTCCGACCCGCGCATCGGCCCCAAGTTCCTGTTCCCCGGCGTCGGCTACGGCGGCTCGTGCTTCCCCAAGGACATCCGCGCCGTCCTGACCACCGCCCGCGAGCACGGCCACAACCTCGAGATCGTCGCCTCCGCCGAGCGCATCAACGAGGCCCAGAAGCTCGTGCTCGTCAGGAAGCTGCGCAAGCACTTCGACAACGACATCGCCGGCAAGACCTTTGGCGTGTGGGGCCTGGCCTTCAAGCCCAACACCGACGACATCCGCGAGGCCCCTGCCCTCAAGATCGTGCGCACCCTCGCTGGCGACGGCGCCCGCCTCAAGCTCCACGACCCCGAGGGCGGCGCCAACTTCATGGCCGCGCTCGGTGACTCCGTCGCCCGCTCGTGCACCCTCGTCGACGACCCCTACGAGGCCGCCGAGGGCGCCCACGCCCTGCTACTGGTCACCGAGTGGCGCGAGTACAGGAGCCCCGACTTCGAGCGCCTCAAGACCATCATGGCCCGCCCCTCGCTGTTCGACGGGCGTAACCAGTGGGACCGCGGGCTGCTCGAACTGCTCGGCTTCTTCTACACCGGCATCGGCCGCTGACCCGACCATGGACCTGACCTTTCGGCCAGGTCCCTCGGAGCACGCTCCGCGACTACTCCTCGACCTCGACCGACCCGGGGTCGAGCTCGAAGCTGAATTTCACGACCACCGGCGGCCCGTCGTACTCGGGATAGGTCGCGGCCGCGGCCGCCTCGCGCAGACAGTCGGCCAGCTTCTCGCTCGGGACCTCCTCGGGCAGCTCGGCGTTGACGGCGAACGGCTTGTTGCTCTTCGGGTTCATCTTGATCGCCATCGACACGTCGCCGGGCAGCTGCTTCTCGGCGTGGCGGCGCTTCTTCTCGGCGGCGACACACTCGTCGAAGGCCCCGTAGCGGGTCGCGAACGCCTGCTCGATCGCGTACTGGTCCGGTCGGGAAGAGCCGTAGGCGTTGAGGTCGAACTGGATGTCCTCGTTGGGATCGAAGGTCGCGATGCTCGCCATGCTGGCCTTGCGTCCGCGCTCACCCGCCGACTCCGCCGGCTTCCAGCTGCAAGCCGTCACCACGATCGCCGCCACACCGATCCACATCCCTGCACTTGTCGCTCTGGTCATGCTCGTCCTCCGCGTCGCACCGATACGGCATCGTGGGCCCGAGTGTTCACGCCCACCGCGAGATGATACTCTGGGGTCCGCTCACGTGGATCAGGGCGTAATCGTGATCCGACCGCCGGTCGCGAAGAGCGCTCCGTCACCTCATCCTCCTGGCCATGGATCGCCCGCCCGAGCCCCGTGACGCCCCGCAAGACCTGCAGGAGCCGGTCAGCGCCCAGTGCCCCGCCTGCGGCCTGCATGCGCTCGTCCCGGTCACGCTCGTGCGCCAGGCCCACGGACGCTGGACGCAGCAGGACCCTCCCGCTCCGACCTCCGCGGAGAGCGTCGTGCTCGACACCTGCCCGGTGTGCT